>CAYRAD010000118.1:0-3467 GCA_964422135.1 uncultured Vicingus sp. | reverse complement strand
TAAAAGAAAAAGACAAGAAATACATTTGGCATCCATTTGACCAAATGAAAGGAGCAGATATCATTCCAATTGTTAGGGGAGAAGGTGCTTACGTTTTTGATGAAAATGACAAAAAATATATAGATGGATTTTCTAGTTGGTGGGTTAACGTTCATGGACATTCTCACCCATACATTGCTCAAAAAATAGCAGAACAGGCAAGTGTTTTAGAACATGTTGCTTTTGGCGGATTTACGCATCCTCAGGCTGTTAGGCTATCAGAACGACTGGTAAATTTGTTGCCAGATAAAATTGAAAAGATTTTCTTCTCTGATAATGGTTCTACTGCGAATGAAGTAGCCTTAAAAATGGCTATGCAGTATTGGTTTAATAAAGGTGAAAAACGAGATGTTTTCATTGCTTTAGAAAACGATTATCATGGTGATACGTTTGGAAGCATGAGTGTTACTGCTCGAGGCGGATTTAATGAGCCTTTTGAGCGTTTCATGTTCGATGTAAAATTTATTTCTGCCCCAACCGATGAAAATAAAGCACAAGTTCTACAAGAATTTGAAGCCGTTTTGAAAACAAATGAAGTTGCTGCATTTATTTTTGAACCTATTGTTCAAGGTGCTGCAGGAATGTTAATGCACTCCCCAGAAATTTTGTCTGAGTTAATTGGCTTGTGTGAAAAGTACAATGTATTAACAATTGCCGATGAAGTTTTTACAGGTTTTGGTAGAACAGGAAAACTTTTTGCAGTAGATCATTTGCAAAATAAACCTGATATTATGTGTATATCAAAGGGAATAACTGGTGGATTTTTGCCTTTGGGAATTACTGCAGTTTCAGATACTATTTATCAAGCATTTTATTCCGACAACAAAAAACATACTTTTTTACACGGACATTCCTATACCGGAAATCCTATAGCTTGTGCTGCAGCTAATGCAACATTGGATATTTTTGAAAAGGAAGATGTTATGGAATCAATACAAAACATTTCTAAAATGCAGAATGAATTTGTGAATTCTATAAAAAATCACCCTAATATAAGAGCTGTAAGAAGTTTTGGAACTATTGCTGCCATAGAGATAGAGAATAAAAATGAGACTTCTTATTTTAATGAAGTAGGTAGAGAAGCTTATCGGTATTTATTGGAAAAAGGAATAATACTAAGACCATTGGGAAATGTGATTGTCATTATTCCACCTTATTGTATTAAAAAGGAGGATTTACAGTTAATGTATTCTGAAGTAGGAAATTACCTCGATTTGTAATTAGTTTTGATCTTTTGTTTCAGCTATCAACTCTTCACTAATTTTCTTATAGATATCTTCTTTATCAAATCTTGATATTGTGAATTGATATTTTCTAAAACAACAGAAAAGCCATGATATAAAAATGCTGATTATTACAGAAACAGCAATATTAAGCAGTATGCTTTCAAAAGCAAATTCAGAAAAAAGTTCGAATGACATAATTAATGAAACTAAAAACAGTACAACAAGTTCAAACCAATTTAGCGCTACTTTAATTTTAAGTTCACTAAATTTTTTTCTGAACATTCGGTCTCTTTCACTGCACCCTATTTTTATTTTTGACGTTTCCAATTAGAATTGAATAATAATTTGATAAATTATCAACTATAAATGTACTGTAATATTTAGTTGAAAATTAATATTAAGAGCAGAATATTTCAACTACGTATTTTTACTTAAGGGTATGTCTTAAAGAGTAAGAATAATAAGCTAATGAACAATAATCTTATTGGTGTACAATAAGTTATGAACATCGTAAACTGCAATAATGTAGGTCCCGGCTGTCCATTTCTCAGTATTAATTTTAGTTTTTTGTTGAGTTAATTGTCCTTTGTATATGGTTGTACCAGATAGGTTGAAAATTTCTATTACAGCATCCGGATTTAAATCGCCTTCTATCCATACATAGCTGTCGGAAGGATTAGGATAAATACTATAATTGGAGTAAGAGTTACTTGCTATATTATTAATTCCTACAGCAGATGCACTATTAGCAAATGTATATTCGCCCAATAATAAACTGTCAACAGTCATCCAGCCATAGGCAATTGTAGGGCTAATGGTTGTTTTTGTATAATAAGGATATTCTTCCCAATCATATTTTGGACTTTCTCTATACAAAAGAATGAGACTATCACCATTCACCGGAACAAGATCATAATCCAAATAACCGGAATTAACTCTCCCATCAAAAAATAGTCTGAAAGAAGAACTAAAATCAGGAGGAATAATTCCATCAAAACTCCAATAATGGCTTGTAGAAATTCGATAATTATTAATATTGTTTTTAATCGAATCAGGAGCAACCCAATGATGTTCAAATTGCAGTAATGCAGAATCAGTAATATTAGTTACTGTGAAATTTTTTATCAAAGCCAAATCATAGTTATTGTTGGTAATGTTATTTTTCAGGATAACCTGATTGTCAGTACGGGCTTGATTTAAACGGTTGCCCTCGTTTAAAATATAAACAGTAGGGTCAATTGGAATAGTTAAATTACAAACTGAATATTGACCTGAGACTACTATATTACCTTTGTATTTATTCCAATTAACATCATAAAAAGTAATTTCTAAAGGTGTACCTGTATGAAAATTTGTTGCTCCTCTTAATTTTTGTTGAACATATACAGTAACATCGTAATCAGAACCATTAGGAGAAACATCAACGGAATCAATATCAAAATGAGAAAAACCAGGCGAAAAAACCCAATCATTAAAAAAATTGGTCATATCAATACCTGTTGAGGTGGTAAGTTCATCTCTAAATTGGTAGGAATTAATACTCTTAAATTTATAATTATTGGTAATGGATTTTAAACCAACAAAGAATAAGGAATCACCTAAATAGGCTCTCATATTATGAACAACAGATGCTCCTTTCTGATAAACATGCTCTCCGTAAGTATATTCATGAGGTATGCCCGAAATTGCTCTGTATCCTCCTTCATTTATATGAGTAAACTGAAGTACATATTTATGATTGTTTTTAATTTCAGCTAAAGCAGTAGCATAGTCATAAACCTTTTCTAAGAACAAATGCTCCGAATAAACAGCCATTCCTTCATTTATCCACATGTCTTCGGCAGTTTCACAGGTCACCAAATCACCCCACCAGTGATGAGAGAATTCATGAGCCATTAAAGTCTCATTGCTTAAAGTTCCGTTTGCTGCAGCTTTTGGGTATGCAATGTTAGTAGCATGTTCCATAGCTCCTGATGAAAAAGGAACCAAAGAAAAACCAACTTTATTCCACAAAAATGGCCCATAACTTTCTTCGTATGCATCAAAAGCACTATTTAAATTAATAAATGAATTTTTTAGGTTAATGGTATCATTAGCAACCGCAGCCAGTTCAACGGGAATCGAACCATTTAAACCACTAAATGTTTGGTGAACGGTTTCGTAGTTAGCAACTGCAACACAAGCCAGGTAAGTCGGAATTTC
>CAYRAD010000117.1:0-7347 GCA_964422135.1 uncultured Vicingus sp. | reverse complement strand
AAATTAGAATCTAACCCATCCTTTGTAGAAATATATTCTGAGAATTCAATGTTTACTATTTTTTTAATCATAGAATGTTATATTAACAATATTTTAATATTAATTTTAAACCTGCTAAGATTGTAGCAGTCAAACTTATCAAATATTTCGCAAAAAAAGTAAAAAAGAAAGTGTTCCATAATTTTATACATATTTAGCAATAAAGTATAACATTAAATTTATATGTTCACATTACTTTTATCAAATATAATGTTCAAAAAATTATCAATAATATTAATATCTTTATCCTTAACAATTTGAAAAAGAATTTATGAAAAAAGTGTGTCTATTCTTAAGTATTGTTCTCCCCCTTCTTTATTCTTGTACGAAAGAAGAAGGTAAAGGAGGAAGGTCTTCGATTATCGGAAAAATACATATGACAGATAAAACAGGTTGGAATGCTGGCAATAATTATGATGCTCCAGATTATGATGTTTACATCATATATGGTGATAAAGATGACATCTATGATGACGATATGAAAACCAATTACAATGGCTCTTTTGAATTTAAAAACCTTAGAAAAGGATCTTATCGTATATTTGCTTACACTGTAGATTTAACAGAACCATCAGGACTTTTACCCGTATTTAAATCTGTTGAAATTGGAGATAATGAGCAAGCAAATGTAGGTACCATTGAAGTTGAAAAATAATTTGAATAATTTACAAAACATAATAAAAAAATTAGATTCCATTTCTCTTGATGAATTGGATAGAGTTAAATTACAAAACAGAACGGACACAAAATTTGTTTTTCAAGCAAACTTACTTCCTGCTATACTCAATGATATTAGAGAATATTACGCTATCTTAGAAATTGATTATAGTAGAACTAACAATTATCAAACCCTTTACTACGATACTAAGGATTTACAAAGTTACACCCAACATCACAATGGGAAAATGAACAGAATAAAAGTTCGATTTAGAAAATACATTGAATCTAATTTAAATTATCTGGAAGTTAAGTTAAAAAACAATAAAGGACGAACTATAAAATCAAGAAAAAAAAGAACTGAAATTGAAACTAGTTTATCCGATTTTTCAAAAGATTATATCAATAAAAAATCCTTTTATAATAGCGAAGATTTAATTCCAGTATTGTGGAATACATTCACTAGATTAACACTTGCTCATAAAACAAAAAACGAAAGATTAACAATCGATTTAAACCTTAATTTTAAATCCTTTGCAAATGATAAAGAACAGCATATCCCTTATTTAATTATTGCCGAAGTTAAACAGGAAAAAGCATCCGTCCTTTCAGAATTTATACAAACAATAAAAAAATATCACATTAGGAAAAGTGGAATGAGTAAATATTGCATTGGTACAGCATTATTAAACGAACACTTAAAACGAAACAATTTTAAAGAACGAATTTTAAAAATTAAAAAATTAGAAAATGTTACACGAATTTCTGCTTAGAATCCCAATTTTAGGATCAAAATTAATCGATTATGATGATTTTTTTGAAATGATTATACGCTTTGCTATGAACTTGGTAATAGCATATGTATTAATTCGTTCAATCTATTATCCGATACACAAGCGAAAAGATTATTTATTTACATACTTTTTATTTAATATCCTTATCTTTTTTGTTTGTATCTTATTAAATGGTGTTAAGCTTAAGTTGGGATTTGCTTTTGGTTTGTTTGCTATTTTTGGAATATTAAGGTATCGAACAGAACAACTCCCCATAAAAGAAATGACCTATCTTTTCATGATTATTGCTATTGCTATTGTCAATTCATTATCTGATAAGAAAGTAAGCTTGGCCGAATTATTATTTGTCAATGTAACAATTGTTATTGCGACATATTTACTTGAAAAAGTATTTTTATTAAAACATGAATCAAGAAAAGAAATTTTATATGAAAAAATAGAAAATGTAAAACCGGAGAATCATGATTTACTTATTGAAGATTTGAAAGAAAGAACCGGTTTAGATATTAATAGAATTCAAATCGGTAAAATAAACTTTTTACGGGATACAGTTAAAATAATGATTTATTATTTTGAAGATGATCCTGATAAAAGTTACAATGAAGGTTCTACATATGTTAGCAATGAAAGTGATTAAAAAAATAATCCTATTTTTGGTTTTTCTCCCATTTTTCACTGATGCTCAGGTGGTTAGTGACGCTAGGCAATGGACTAATGTATCTGTCAATAAGAAAATAAATGATTTTGAATTCTCTTTAGGTGAGGAATTAAGACTTGATGAAAACTTGTCTCACATTGATAAAATTTTTACTGAAATAGGTGTAGATTATAAAATTATTAAAGGACTATCTGTAGGAATAGGGTATCGTTATAATAGGGATAATGACTATGAAACAAGGAATTATGACATCAACCATAGATTTGATCTTGGATTGACATATAAGCAAGATTTTCTGGATAAATGGAAATCCTATATTAAAATTAAATATCAGTACAAAAAGGATCTTCCGGTTGAAAATAACCCCGTTTATTTAAGAAACAAACTTGGAATAAGCTACGACATAAATGAGTCATTTTCACCATATATCTTTTATGAATTTTATTATCAATTTAACGATGAGCATATTATAAATAGAGTAAAGTATTCTGCAGGATGTAAATATGCAATCAATGAAAATAATGCACTTAAGATTTATTACTTATTTAAAAACAGGTTTAACCAAAAAAACCTAAAGCATAATCACATCTGGGGATTAAGTTATAGTATTGATTTGTAAAATTCCTCTTATAAATATTTAATATATTTGCTACCTATAAAAGAATAAGCCTAATTAATGTTTAAATTTCTATTCAGCAAAACGTTTCTCATTAATTTATCTATAGCTATTATAATTGTTGTAATTGCTTTATGGAGTTTATTTAAATTTATTGATAGTTATACTCATCATGGGGAGTCCATAAGTGTTCCTTCTTTAGAAGGTTTAACAATAAGTGAAGTTGAACAAACACTAAAAGAAAAAAAACTACGTTATACCATCTTGGATTCAATATATATAGCTAATGCGGAAAAAGGAGTAGTTTTAGAACAAAATCCTGTAAGTAATGATTTGGTTAAAGAAGGTCGAACTATTTATATAACTACTTCAAAGATGGTGGCACCTAAAACACAAATTCCGTTAAACATTATTGGAGACAATTCGTTAAGAATTGCAATTGCTAAATTAGAGAGCTTGGGTTTTAGAATAGGAAAATTGATTCCTTTCCCTTCTGAGGATAAAAACGTTGTTTTAAAAATGGACGTTAAAGGAAAAAAAATTAAAAATGGTGACTGGATTTTCAAAAATTCCATGATTAATATAACATTCGGCAGTGGGCTATCCGGTGAAAAAATTATAGTTCCTTATCTGATAAATTTAACCAAAGAAGAAGCTAATAATAAATTACTCGAAGTTTTTCTTAATATTGGTTTTAGCGATTATGGTAATTGTAATTGCGAAACTTTAGAAGATACTTTAAACGCAAGAGTATATAAACAAACTCCTGTGCACAACCAAAATGTTGTAGTAAATATGGGTAGTACTGTTGATTTGTATTTTACTAATGATTCTAATTTAATTAACTTTAATCCCTCAGATACAATACCAATTGATACTGCCAATGTCGATTAAAAAACTATACATATTAATCATTTCTTTAGTGGTATATACTTCAGGGTCAGCTCAAATGGATACCCTAATGGAACTTGGATTTAATAGCACAATACGATCGTTTTACAATTCTAATATCAATAAACCGAATTCACCTTATATAAAATCTGCTGACAACAATAAATCTTTATTAACCTTACCTTTTATTGATGACTTTTCACAAAATTATATTTATCCCGATGCCTCATTGTGGCAGGATTTAAATGTTTATATTAATTCTAATTTCGCTGACAATCCTGTTACCTATGGAGTAGCGACATTTGATGGACTCGATTATACCGGATATCCGTACAATTTTGGCAACCCCACATCCTGGGGACCTGCCGATACATTAACTTCCCAACCCATTGACTTATCTTCTATTGTTGACAGTGTATTTTTGAGTTTTTATTATCAACCACAGGGTAATGGAAACAAACCAGAAACTAAGGATAGCCTTAGGTTAGAATTTTTTAGATTATCAGATAGTACATGGGTAAGAATGTGGGGAATCACCGGGTTACCTAACCAAGCTTTTAGACAAGTAATGATCCCTGTTGACACTTCATTTCAAAATAACGCATTCCAGTTTCGTTTTGTTAATTGGGCTACATTATCAGGAAATGTAGATCATTGGAACATAGATTATGTTTATTTAAATGACAACAGAAATTATGCAGACACATCACTCAATGATGTTTCTTTTATAACGAATCATTACAATATGTTAAAAGATTATACAGCTATGCCTTGGTCACACTACTTAACCGATACTATTGGAAATATGGCTGAAACTATGGATGTAACTTATAGAAATAATTTTAGTAGTACACAAACCGTTTTTTATGAATACCAGGTCTTAGACAATAATGGATCCGGACCCATAATAGAAACCTACCCCACTACACTCTCCTCTAAAAATATAAATGCTTATTCTAATTTGATTGAGCCACATGCTGTTTATAAAGTTTCTCCATCTTTTTATAATGATTTCACATTTCCTTCCGACACTTCACAAACAAAAGTTTTTCAAATTAAAAATTATTTTAATTTAAGCCCTAATGACATAAAAATAGACAATGATACTGTTTTATCTTATCAAGTTTTTGGAACTTATTATGCTTATGACGATGGTAGTGCAGAGCTTGGATATGGTGTTCAAGGAATTGGTTCTAAACTGGCTCATATGTTTACAATTAAAAAAAGTGATACATTAACCGCATTTCAAATTTATTTTAACCCGATTTCCGATAATCTTAGTGCACAAACATTTAGGCTAAAAGTATGGAGTAGTTTAAGTCCGGAAGTTGAGGTGTATTCTCAAGCAGCAACATTATATACCAGTCCAATTTATTCCAATACAAATGAATTTTTGAATTACGATTTAGATGTACCATTATATTTAAATGCCGGAACTTATTATTTTGGTTGGGAAAAAATCTCATCAGAATTTTTAAATGTTGGATGGGATGTAAACACAAATAATAAATCAAAAGTATTTTATAATTCTGTAGGAGTATGGGAAAATGCAACTTATGATGGAACATTAATGTTAAGACCTGTATTTGGAAGTCTTTCAGATCCGTTAGTTCATGTTTCAGAAGATAATGAAATAACTGATGATATTAGTATCTTTCCTATCCCTGCTTCTAATTACATTTATTTTAATGATGGTATAAATAACACTAATGAGACTTACAATATTCAACTACTTGATGTGTATGGAAAAATTATTTACAAAACATCATCCAAGGGCTCAAATAAAATCAATGTTTCAACAATCGCTAATGGCTTGTATATGATTAAATTTATCAATGATAATTCTAAAAATACTATCATAAAAAAAGTAATCATTGCAAAATAAATTGGAAGCAGAAGAAGATATAACTAAAAATCAAGATCTTTTTGAACATTATAAATTTACTGCTGATAATGGGCAGGATTTAATAAGAATTGATAAATTCTTAATGGATAGGATTCCAAACACCACCAGAAATAAACTACAAAATGCAATTTCGGAGGGGCACATATTAGTAAATAAAAATTCGGTAAAAGCTAATTATAAAGTCAAACCTAAAGATAGAATTACTGTTGAGCTTTCTTATCCTCCACAGGAAATAGAATTAATTCCTGAAAATATTCCACTAACAATTATATATGAAGATGATGATGTTATAGTAATCAATAAACAAGCAGGTCTGGTAGTTCATCCCGGATATGGAAATTTTACGGGAACTTTAGTTAATGGTCTGATTTATCATTTTGAAAATCTTCCAAAAACAGATGTTCCAAATCGTCCAGGATTGATTCACCGACTAGATAAAAACACTACTGGAATAATGGTTATTGCGAAAACAGACCACGCCCTTTCTCATCTTGGGAAACAATTTTTTGATCGTACAACGGAACGAAGATACCATGCTTTAGTGTGGGGTGATATTAAGGATGATGATGGAACTATTATTGGAAATGTTGGCAGAAGTTTAAAAAACAGGAAAGTAATGCATGTATTTCCTGATGGTGATTATGGGAAAAAAGCAATTACCAATTTTAGAGTAATTAAAAGATACGGATACGTAACTTTAGTTGAATGTAAATTAGAAACAGGTAGAACTCATCAGATAAGAGTTCACATGAAATACATTGGCCATCCATTGTTTAATGATTATGAATATGGAGGTGATAGAATTTTGAAGGGAACCACATTTGCCAAATACAAACAATTTATAAGCAATTGTTTTGCAGTTTTACCCCGTCAGGCACTTCATGCTAAAACATTAGGATTTGAACACCCTAAAACCGGAAAATGGATGCAATTTGATTCTGAATTGCCAGATGATATGCAAACTGTCTTAAGTAAATGGGAAAATTATTTAAGTAGAGATTAATTCGAATCCCAATAGCTGAATATTACTCGATAGAAAGTTCTCTTTTACAGGTTCTTCCTTCGCTAAATCAGTACTTAGGTATTTCTTGTTGCTATCAGAAAATATGGTCACAACATTAGCTTTTGGATGAAGTTTTTCTTGAGCAATTAATGCCCCTAGAAAATTAGCTCCTGATGAGATACCAACTCCCAGCCCCAATTTTGAAGCTAACAATTGTGACATGATGATTGCATCTCCATCATCAACCTCAATAATAGAATCCAATTGATCCAATTTAACAATTGAAGGTATAAATTCGTCAGAAACTCCTTGAATACGGTGTTTTCCTACTTTATGTCCTGTTGAAAGAGTTGGTGAATTTGATGGCTCTAATGGATGAATTTTAATAGTAGGGTATTTTTCCTTTAAATATTTACCTGTTCCCATTACTGTTCCACCTGTACCCACTCCAGCAACAAATGCATCAACACCATAACCATGCTTATTCATTTGTTTTTCAATCTCTGGTCCTGTAGTCATGTAATGAGCTTCTACATTAAGTTCATTGTCAAACTGACATGGTAAAAAAACATTCTTTTTAGATTCTTTGTGTTTCCTTGTCATTTCTATACTTCCTAAAAAACCTCCCTCTTCTGGAGTAACTAAACGAATATCAGCACCAAAGCTTTTTATTAAACTAATTCTTTCTGCACTCATCCAATTGGGCATATATATGGTAACAGGATGATTAAATGCAGCACCAATTCCAGAAAAAGAAATTCCAGTATTACCACTTGTTGCTTC
>CAYRAD010000116.1:0-7347 GCA_964422135.1 uncultured Vicingus sp. | reverse complement strand
TTCATGCTTAAAATATATCTAAAATTGTTTCGGGCTGTTTAAGGTAATAAGTGTTCAAATTTAACTGTTTTGCACTAATAATGTGCTCTTCCGAATCGTCAATAAACAATGTTTCTTCTGCTTTAAGGTTTTTATCTTTTAAAATTGCACTAAAAATTTCAGGATTCGGTTTGCGTAAATGCAATTTGTAAGAATAGTATGCTTTTTCAAATATGGCTTCCATTGATGATAAATTAAAATTTTCCAGCACATATTGATTAATAAAGTCCATGTGAATTGCATTTGTATTACTTAATAAAAATACTCTATATTTTTTCGCTAATTTCTTAATTCTAAAAATCTTTTCTATCGGAATATCCAACAACATCGCATTCCAGGCTTCCGTAATTTCTTTAGTAGTTAAATGGGCACGATATTTTTTAAAAAATGAAATAAATGCTGTTTGGGAAATTGCTCCGGTTTCAAATTTTTCGAGTATTCCGGTGTTATGTAGCTCTTTTTCCATCGTTTCAAAATTTTCCTGAAATAATTCCTGAAATGCCTGAATGGTAATTTGCTGATCGAGTCCAATAATAACGCCCCCCAGGTCGAAAATTATATTGTTAATTCCTTCCAGCTTCATGTTTACACAAAACTAATAAAATAGTAAAGTTAATTATTGGTTAAATGGCAACTTATATGTAAAATTGCAGTCTATTTCTGATGAAAATTAGAAAGGGCCTATAGCTCAGTTGGTTAGAGCACTTGACTCATAATCAAGGGGTCCCAGGTTCGAGCCCTGGTGGGCCCACTAAGTAAATAAAAGGCTTCAAAATGTTAAAACTTTGAAGCCTTTTTCTGTTACTGCCGAATCTGTTAAAGGTAACATAAAAACTTTTCAAAAAGGTTCCGGGTTATACAGCTAATGAGTTAACTGATTTGTAGGTTGAATTCTTTGGATTAAACTTAGTACAAACATCTTTTACGAAGTGGTATTTACTAGAAAATTGTATCGAGAACTCATGATTTTCCTTCAAAAAACTATTCTCGATACATCACGCTTAGGCGTGATCGAATTGACACTTTTTGATTGCGCTAACCCTTATCCAAAATTCACGTTAGTATATCTTCCTCCAAAAAATTTGATAATTCAGATTTTTGCATCACAAATAAAAAGAAATCCTTACAACGATTTACAAGGTTTTCAACAACTCTAATACTTCAGAAGAAGTAGGGTCGTACAATAATGCTTTATTCAAATGTTCTTTAGCTAAAGAAACTTTACCTAAACTAACATATATCTTCCCTAATAATAGGTTATTGGTATAATCGAAAGGGTATTGTGCTCCAACTTTGTCAGCATAAGTTTTTGCTTTTTCAAAATCTTTACGATAATAGTAAATGCTTGCCATTCGGGAGTTTACAGTATAGTTATTCGGGTCTAATGCCAAAATACTGTTGTATGTTTTAATAATGTCTTCCCAGTTGTCTAATGCAGATGTCGGATAGGCATAACCTAATTTTGCTTCTATTGAAGAGGGTTTAATTTTAATGGCGTTTTTATAATAATTTTGAGATTTTAAATAATCTCCATTGGCGTATGAAAGCCACCCTAAACGAAGGTTAATTTCATATGAATTAGCATCGTAAAATTTGTCTAATGAGCTAATTGCTTTTGCATAATCTTTAGTGTATTCATACTGATAGCTCTCAGAAAAAGCTTTTGAAAGGTCTGTTTGTGCAAAAGATAAATTTGCTGAAAGAATGATTAACAATAATAAATGTAGCTGTTTCATAATCTAAAATTTAAATTGAATACCTAAAAATATTGAATTAGTGTTATATTTAATTTTTTCGTAACTGTCCTCAAAGTTCTCCAACGTATAAGTTATTATGAATGTACTTTTTGGGACAATTATAAAGTTTAATGTTCCCGAAAATCGTTTCTCAGAAAGATACAAATTGTTATACAATAATCCACTGGCATAATCAGCAAATAAAAATTCTTTTACTTGTAAATAATTGGTGTTTAACCAAAATTTGTCCGTTATGGAAACATTTAAAAAAGGGTTAAGCACAAAATTAGTTTGCTTATTAGAAATTGGGACGAACACTTCTGCTCCGACAGAAACTCTATCCTTAAAAAATTTAGGAATGTAGCTTAAGGAAAAAGAAGGAATTACCGAATTCCGCTCAATAGAACTATCTGCTACCTCTGTTAATGGTGGGGGTTGATTAGGACCATACATTGCTCCAGGAGGAGGCCCAGCTTTTGTAGTGTAATTAAAATGAGCTGTTTGAGTGACATAATTACAATTTAAATTAATTTTTAAACGATGTATCCTCCAATTGTAATTGATAAAAAAACTGTTGGTATTAGAGACAACACTTCCTTCAGCATTTGCAGGAATAGTATCGTCAAAAGGAGTAGTAATGGAATCAGGAAATGACTCATTAAGATTACTACTGGCAATAATTGCTCCTAACCCAAGAGCTGAATTTTTTATGTAATAATTCCCAAAAAAATTGTACTGCATATTAGTAATGTCCTGTCCTTGCCTATTTTGAGAAAAATAATTGAAGGAATGTGTCATCCTGATATGCTTACTTAAACGATGTTGTAAAGCAAACAATCCATAAGTAGTTTTTCCGACAGCTTGTGTATTAGGAATTTTTAACCCTCCTTCTAGGTATATCGATTCAATAAAAGGTTTGGAGAAGTTAATCTCTTTTTTAGCTTGTTCAGTAAGTTGCTCGTAAACTCTTTCGGCTAAAATATTTTCTCCCAATTGTTGGTAATTCCAAAACAAATATTGATTGGCAAAATCAGTACGATTATTAGCTATGGCTTTTTTTAAATATTTTTCAGCTGTAAGGTATCTTTTTAAATTAAAGTTAGCCACTCCCATTCTTATATTAAAATAGTAATAATCCATTTCAGCTTTTTTACCATAATCAGCTAATGCTCTCCACTCTTGATTAGCATAATAATAATAGGTTGTAGAATCTACTATTTTAAAGTGCTGTTCTTGTGAAAAAGAACGGAACGAAATCATTAATAATATTCCCAATATTAATCTTCGCATATTGCAGGTTTATTATTATTGATTTGAAAGGAGGCAATTTTTCCGTCTTTTAAACTAAAAGTATATTCAATCTTTTTGTGCTTCTTTTTTCCTATAGTACTTAAACAATGTGTTTTAAAGATTATTTCGTTAGGATTATGTTCGTTATCGCAACTTTCAAATGCAAATGAATAGTTCACCTTACAATAGTGGAAAAAAGGTGCGGTAAAATCATGTAAACCAGTAATCAGTTTATTGAAAAAACCGTCAATCATCAATTGATCATGCAGCTGGATATTTTGATAATAGCCTAATAATACTTTTTGAGCCCCACAGTAAAAATGATGCAGTAAACTTCCTTTTTTTCCAAAAAAATCGGTGAAATAAAAAATCGTTCCGTTATTCACAAAATAAGCCGTGCTTTTGGTTTGATGACAATAAATATAAGTTTGATTTAGTGCATTACTAAAAACTTCCCAATTGTACTTTTTGCCTTCATAATTGATTTTAATAGTTTTTCCCGGCACAAATGAAAATGCATCTGTAAGTAATTTTGTAGCCTGAACATTGCTTACCACTTCTTTCTCTTTCGGAATATCAAAAGAGTGAAATTGATAATTGCTATCTTCTTTGGTTAAATAATAAGCAATCGGATAGTTGATGGTCTTAGAATCAACATAAGGCGTAGTTTGCAACTGAAAATGAAGGTGTGGTTCAGGCGATCTACCAGAACTACCACACCTTCCGATTACCTGACCTTTTTTTACATAATCACCAATGGCTACTGTAAAGGAATCTTTAACAATATGAGATAACTTACTATAAAAATGCTCTCCATGTTTAATAATGATGGTATTCCCCCAGTTTTCCTTTAAATTAACTTCACCGATTTTATTATCGTCAATTCCATCCAAAATCTTAACAACATAACCTGCTGAAGGAGCAGTTACAGGTAAATTATGACAGTAATAATCCTTAACATTAATACCGGGATTTTGATATGATTTTCCTTCCTCATCCAGCACATCAAAATCCCAAGCATATTGCCAATCGCCTTTATGTGTTATTTTCCCATTATGACCCTGAGGAATATTCCATTCACCGATTACCGGCAATACCATGTGATAGTATGTATCTTTATTAAACCTATACTCCGTAATGAGTTGCTTGTAGTGATTTTTTTCAGGTGAATATTGTTGTAAACTAACAAGCGTTATCCCTGAAGCCTTGTAGCGGGTAGCCATCGCAGCCAAAAATAATAAACTAACAATGTTAAAAGGCAAAGAATATAAGGGTAGTTGAAAATAAGTAAACAAGGTATGCAAAGCACTAATCAATAAAGCAATTACCGGAATGGTAAAAAGTAACATCAAGTACGATTTTTTAGAAGGAACAACAAAAAATCCACCCAATGCAATAGCGGTTAAAATAAAATTAAACCCGATATATGAATAGATTAAATGAGAAAAATCTCCTCCAAAAAAAGAGTAAAATCCAAAACCAATAATAAACCCAAACAACGATAACCCGAATGCTATTCTTGAGTAATATAAAATTCCTATAGCAATTACCAGCCCTGCCAAATCGTTAAACTGAAAAAATATAGCTCCAAGCGAACGTAAATACAAATGAATAACATCTCCTAAAGGTAATTTGCTTATACCATCCGAAACACCTGTAAATAAATCGGGAAACCATTTTGCCAAAGATAAAACCTCTTTTTGGTTTAAGGATAAAGCTGAAAAATTGGGTGCTCCTAAAATAATGATCCAAATACCAAACAAAAAGGGAAGACTTAAAAATGGTAATCCTTTTTTTGATAAGGTAATGATAAACCAGATACTCAGAAATAATGTGAGAATAGAAGTAATGACCAACAGAATAAAAAAGGAAGTGTTAAAATCATAAAAAATACCCAGCGCAATTCCCACCATTAAAGTATTGTAGGTATAAGAACCGTCCTTAATTAATTCCCGATTAAAATTGAATAAAACTGCGGTAACCTGACAAATTAAAATACTGAGAACGCCACTAATTCCTGCACCAATATCAAAAAAACTAATAAGAATAAGCAGTATAGCAAATACCTTATTGTTAGAAAAGAAAATTTGGGAATAGCTATTGATTAAGCCATTCCCATAAATATTTAATAGGGATGATAAACTTATGTTCTTCAAGAATTACAATTTAAAATCTTTTAAATAATCCGGCATTAATTCATCTTTTTCCAAGGTTTCCAAGGTTTCATTTTTACGGATTAAATGAACTTTTTTATCCATGCCAATCATCACTATTGCCGGACGCAAAGAAATAAACTGCATGGATTGGGTTATATTATAGGCTCCCATGTGGTGAACCACAACTTGATCTCCCATTTTTAAAGGAGGCAATGTGATGTTCTCTCTGATTACATCAATGTTCATGCACAGTGGCCCGTAAAGAATAGTATCTTCGGCATGCTGCCCAAATTCCTGTGCAGGAGAGATTTTATGATCGTACCAAAAAGAGGTGAACATCACGTTAACTCCAAAATCCATAATGGTTGCTCTTCTTCCGTCTGACAACCTTTTATTGGAGATTACACTTCCCAATAAAAATCCTGCATCATCAACTAAAGCTCTTCCTGTTTCTAAGTACAAATAAGGCAATTCTTCAGGTTGAAATCCTGCGTTTAAAATAGAAGATGTGATGGCTTCTGCATAATCCTGAATATCAGGAACCGAATCAGAACCTGTTAAGTAAGAACCCTTCAATGTATTTTTAGAACAAAATCCACCACCCATATCCAAATAGGAAATTTCCTGATTGTATTGTTTCTTTATACTTATTGCCAATTCAGAAAGCTTGCTTGCTGCAACACTATAAGCACTTGGCGTTAACATGTATGTTCCGATATGGCAATGTAAGCCAACAAGGTTCAGTTTTCCAGCAGCCATTATTTTATTTACCGCATCCCATGCCTGACCGTTTTCATAGTTAAATCCAAACCTGTCCCACATCGGATAAACTCCGGTATCCATGTTTACTCTAATGGCTACTCTTGGTTTTTTATCCAGATTGCCTGCTATTTCGGTTAAACGATACAACTCATCTAAATGATCGATATGTATTGGTGAATTGTTATTGATGGCCAAACGAAGATCATCATCAGTTTTATCAGGTCCGTTAAACAAAATTTTATCTCCCGGAACGCCATTATTCAATGCTTTTTCATACTCAAAACGCGAAACAACTTCTCCCCATGAACCTTCCTGATGGAAAGTACTACAGACAGCATTGAGGTAATTGGTTTTATACGACCAGGCAAACTGTACTTTGGGATACCGGGTTTCGAAGATTCTTTTCGCAGAACGATAATTTTCCCGAATTTTTCTTTCAGACATTACAAAAAGTGGAGAGCCGTATTTTTCTAACAGGCTACTTACGGGAACCCCATCAATGTGTGTTAAAGGAGAATATTCGGTTCTGGTGCCAAATTTATTCATTAACCCTGTGTTTAGGGGCTTAATTATTGGTCTTTCATATTGCTTTTTTTCCATACTTTTTAATTTTAGGGTCAGGAGTTAGGTCATTCTACTTCCTGATTAATATTTTATAATTCACCTTTGGTTGATATTTTCTCAAATTCCGACATGTTTACAATCATATCATAAGAGTATCTGATAAACATTTTACCTACTTCATATTTTTTGTGTGTTTTTACTTCATTTCCCATCCCAAGATTTACTAACGATTCTATCTGATTTTGTCCTGCTCCAACAGTTAAATAACACCATGCCGGAAAACGAGGATTAATTTCTATCAAATAATATTCGTCATCTGTGGTTTTCATAAACTCTAATTCAAATGGTCCACTCCACTTGGTAGCTTTTACTAAAGCTCTGGTAACACTTATCAATTTAGGGTCATCGAGTGTAACGCCTGACCAAGCTTTTCCTTTATCAGTTATGTATAATTTTCGCATAGGAACTGCTCCCAAAACTTTTCCGTTTCCGTCTCCTACACCACAAACATTTACTTCAGAGCCATGTATAAATTGCTGAATAATTACCGGCAATCCCCATTGTGCATTTATTTTATTAAAATGCTGAATGGCCTGATCGGTAGTGTAAGCAATCTTAGCATCATAAAACTTTCCTTTGATTACCATCGGAAAACCAAATTCATCAGTTAACTTGGGGATTTCGGCAGTATTAAAAAGCATTTTTGCAAACGGTACCTTTATTTTATGCTCTTTACCATATTCGTACAAATTTACTTTATGCCGAGCTTCAAATTGATCCAAAGTCGGAAGCACCATTTT
>CAYRAD010000115.1:4063-7371 GCA_964422135.1 uncultured Vicingus sp. | reverse complement strand
TAATTTAGTACTTCCGTTAACTGATTTAAGTTATCCATTAACTTTTTGAACTCTGTAAAGCTAAGTGTTTGTTGCCCATCTGTAGCAGCTTTTTCTGGTGTTTCATGTATTTCCACTAATAAGCCATCGGCTCCTACAGCCGCACCAGCTAGTGCCATTTTTGATACGTGTTTCCGTATTCCTATACCGTGAGAGGGGTCAACAACTACTGGTAAATGTGATTTTTCTTTTAGTATAGGAACAGCATTTAAGTCAAGCGTATTTCTATAAGAGCTTTCAAATGTTCGAATTCCACGTTCGCAGAGGATTAATTTTTCATTTCCACTTTTAAAAACATATTCTGCGGAATATAATAATTCGTCTATTGTACCACTAATCCCTCTTTTCAGTAATACAGGTTTGTCTATTTTACCTAATGCTTCTAAAAGGTTAAAATTTTGTGCGTTTCTAGCCCCTACTTGAAAAATATCTACATAAGGAAACATTTCTTCAATTTGAGCAGATTCCATTACTTCGGTAATAATTTTGATACCATTGCTATGGCAGGCTTCATAAAACATTTTTAATCCATCCATTCCTAATCCTCTAAAACTGTACGGACTGGTTCTAGGTTTATAAACTCCTCCTCGCATCACTCTTACCTTATTCTTCTTAAGAGCTGCCACTGTTTTTTGGATTTGTTCTTCGCTTTCAATACTACAGGGCCCTGCCATCATTGTCAACTCTCCATCTCCAATTACAAGCCCATCACCAACTTCTACAATGGTTCTATCTACTTTCCATTTCTGGCTTACCATTTTGTGGTTTCCGCTTACTCGGTGTACATCACTAATTCCTTTTAAATGACCAACTTTTCGAATATCGAATTCTTGTTTTGGTGTGCAAATAAAATAAAGACCCATTTGGGTTTTTACAGGATAAAATTTGAGTTTTAATTCTTCTAGAGCTTGCTCAATGTGCAATTGTTCGCTTGCTTTGATATTTTGTTTTAATTGAATAATCATAATGGTTTATTTTCTAATTGATTTAATAAAATCTTTGGTGTCTTTTTTTAGGTTTTTACTCTTGGCGATGTGCTTGATAAAAGCACTTCCTATGATTCCACCGGCGGTATAGGTTGAAGCAAAGTTAAAGTCTTCTTTGGAGCTAATATTAAAGCCAACCATCAAAGGGGTTTTAAGCTTCATTCCTTGCAGTCTTGCTAAATAATCTTTGGCAGATTGTATTCCTGTTCCTTTACCAGTAGTACTAGAGCTACTTACGGCATAAATAAATGAAGTGCTGCAGTTATCAATGTATCGAATTCGTTCTTCGCTGGTTTCTGGAGTGATGAGGAAAATAGCTGAAATTCCATAATGCTCAAAAGTAGTTTGATATTTTTCTTGATAGATATCGATTGGCAAATCGGGTAGAATAACACTGCTAATACCACTGGACTTACATTTTTGGCAAAACGTTTTTATACCGAAAAGATAAACGGTATTAAAATACCCCATCATTATTTTAGGAATAGTAGAATTACATTGAGCTAATTGTTCAAAAATTTGATTGGTAGTAATTCCATTTTTTAGAGCAATGGAACTACTATTTTGAATGATAGGTCCATCACTTAAAGGGTCTGAATAGGGCATTCCTATTTCTACCATATCTACACCTGCATCTTCTAGTCCAGCTATAATCTCCGGCATACTATCTAACTTGGGAAACCCTGCTGTAAGATAGATGTTAAGTAAAGGCTGTTTTTGATTTTTAACTAATTCTTGTAATGTCATTCTGCAAAATTTTTGGTTAAGGTTTCTAAATCTTTGTCTCCTCTACCACTTAGATTAACGATAATTCTGTCGCTTGCCTTTATATCCATCTTATTGAGATAAGCTAAAGCGTGTGCTGATTCTAAGGCAGGAATTATACCCTCCATTCGAGATAAAAAGTGTGCCGCTTCCAATGCTTCTTGATCTGTAACATTATCGTACAGTACTCTTTTAGTTTTATGTAAATGAGCGTGCTGAGGGCCGATTCCTGGATAATCTAATCCCGCAGAAATACTGTAGGGTTCTATTACCTGTCCATCTGCTGTTTGCAGTAGAGTAGTCATACAAGCGTGCAATACTCCTTGACTTCCTAGTGCTAAGGTAGCTGCCGTCTCTGAGGTATCTATTCCCTTCCCTCCAGCTTCTATACCTATGAGTTGAACTTCTTCCTCATCTAAAAAATGATAGAACGCTCCTATGGCATTACTACCTCCTCCTATACAAGCAATAATATGTGTAGGATTTTCATTGATTTGATTTTTTATCTCTTGGCTGATGATGGCTTGAAATTTTGCTACCATATCTGGGTAAGGGTGAGGTCCTACCACCGAGCCGATAATATAATGGGTATCTCTAGGATTGTTAATCCAATCCCGTATGGCTTCATTGGTGGCATCTTTTAAGGTTTTACTTCCACTGCCTACGGGAATAATTTCTGCTCCTAATATTTTCATTCTGGCTACATTGGGGGCTTGTCTTTTTATGTCTTTTTCTCCCATATAAACAAAGCACTTTATTCCCATCAATGCACAAGCTGTAGCCGTAGCCACACCATGTTGTCCAGCTCCTGTTTCGGCAATTATTCTTGTCTTTTTTAGTTTCTTAGCGAGTAAAATTTGACCTAATGCATTGTTTATTTTATGTGCTCCTGTATGACATAAATCTTCTCTTTTTAGATAAATACTTGCTTTGTAGTGTTCGCTTAATCGACTAGCATAATAGAGGGGTGTAGGTCTTCCTACATAGTCCTGTAGTAGTTGATTTAATTCATTCTGAAAATCATTGGATTGAATAATGTCTAGGTAAGATTCTTCAAGTTCCTTAATGTTTGGGTAGAGCATTTCTGGAATAAAAGCACCTCCATACTCCCCATAAAACCCTTTGTTATTTACGTGATATATATTTTTCATTTCTTATTTTGTTTATCATTTCGTTTACTAATTCTACATCTTTTATTCCAGGCTGAACCTCAAATTTACTGTTGATATCTATGGCATAAAGCTGTGGGATATCCAATTTTAAGATCTCCGAAACGTCATTTATTGTAATTCCTCCGCTTAAGAAAAATGGAGTTTTTCCTGTGTAGGTATTTAATTGTTTCCAATTGAATTTTAGTCCGCTTCCACCATAATTTTTAGTAGCGGTATCAAATAAGTTGAAAGCAATATATGGAGCATAGTTAGTTACTATCTTCCAGTCGAAGTTTTCATTTAGCTGGAAAGCCTTGATTATTTTGAAATGCTGATTCCTTAATTTTTTGGTATATGCTACGGGTTC
>CAYRAD010000115.1:0-3963 GCA_964422135.1 uncultured Vicingus sp. | reverse complement strand
ACTTCATCCCACAGATTTTTATTTTCATTCTGTAAGAGTTTTGTAATTATGGATTAAGTTTTTGCAAATTCTTCCTGGTTCTTCGTTTTTCATAAAGAAACCACCTATCAGAAACCCATTGTATCCAATTTCTTTTAATTCCTGAATTTGATTCGCTTGGGTAATCCCACTTTCGCTAATTTTTACCAATTCTTTGGGAAGGTATTCAAAGAGTATTTTGCTGTTAGTAATGTCGGTAGTAAAATTCTTTAAGTTTCTATTGTTTACCCCAATCAAATCAATATAAGCATTGGTATGACTGTCTATTTCTTCTTTGGTACGGATTTCTAGCAGTACTTCTAGTTGTAAACTTTTAGCAAAAGCAGCTAAGTTTTTGCACTGCTCAGGACTCAGACAAGCTGCAATGAGTAAAATGCAATCTGCACCTATGCTTTTTGCTTCTATGATTTGGTATTCATCTATGATAAAGTCCTTGCGAAGAATAGGGCAGTAATTAAACTTTCTGGCAATTTCTAAATCTCGATTTTTACCGCCAAAGAATTTTGTATCGGTAAGTACCGACAAGGCAGAAGCTCCTGACTGCATATAGGCAATGCTCAGTTTTTCAACATCTATTTTATCGTTTATTATTCCTGTACTCGGAGAGCTTCTTTTTATTTCTGCAATGATTCCCACTCTATCGGTCCTTTTGAGGTATTCCGTTAGAGATACAGATTGAGAGTTAAAAAAGATACTACTTTCTAGTACTTTAATAGGGATTAAATCCTTTGATTCTTGAACTACAGTTTTTTTATAGTCCATTATGGTTTCTAATATACTCATATTGATAATAGTGTTTTAAATGCGTTTTGTGCGTTTTTACTTTCTAATGATTTTCTTGCAATTGATAATGATTCAGCATACTCTTGATTGGTATGGAAACATTGAATGGCCATAGCTGCATTTGCAATTACAACTGCATTTTGGGCATCTGTGCCCTGCCTATCTAGTATTTTTGTAAAGAGTTTTGCAGATTCTTTAATGCTTTTTCCTCCTATCAGGTCAGAGGTGGCTATCTTCTTTTTTGTAATTTCTGTAGGAGACAATAAAAATTCTTTCTCTGGGCTAATCACTTTAGCGGGTTCTGTTAAACTTATTTCATCATACCCATCCAGTGAATGAACTATGCGATAGGCTACATCTTCTTGCTCATAAATATATTTATAATACCGCTGTAGCTGAAGTGAGAATACACCTACGAGTTGTTTTTTAGGGAAAGAAGGATTTACCATTGGTCCAAGCATATTAAAAAAGGTACGGACTCCTATATTTTTTCGAATGGGTGCAACCTCTTTCATTGCAGGGTGAAAAAGTGGAGCGTGCAAAAAACAAATCCCACTTTTGTCTATTTGTTGTTTCAATTTATCCGCATCGTTGGTAAATTGATAACCTAAGTATTCCATTACATTTGAAGAGCCACAGGACGAACTTACTCCGTAATTTCCATGTTTAGCAACTTTATATCCTGCACCTGCCACTACAAAAGAGGCTAATGTGCTTACATTAAAAGTGTCTTTGCCATCGCCACCAGTTCCACATAAATCCGTAGGATCAAACTCTTTTAAGTCTATAGAAATACATCTTTCTATAAGACAATTCCTAAATCCAGTAAGCTCGTCAACAGTAATATTTCTCATTTTAAAAACAGTGAGAAATGCACTTATTTCATAGGGATTGTATCGGCCCTCTGAGATTTCTCCCAAAATCTTATGAGCTTGCTCTTTAGATAAATATTGCTGGTTGAATAATTTCTCTAATATCTTTTTCATGATTTTAAATCTTTACAAATGCTTAAAAAGTTTTGAATAATAATTGTCCCTTCTGGCGTTAAAACACTTTCTGGGTGAAATTGTATTCCATATAGTTTGAGTTCTGGGTTTTGAAAAGCCATTATACTATTATCTTCAGCAATTGCTGTAATTTGGATCTTTTCATTTTTTTCTAGTAATACGTCCCAAGAATGGTATCTCCCTGCTTGGAAAGATTGCGAAACATTTTGGAAAAGTTTAATTGAATTGTCAGTAACTTTTATTGTTGATTGTACACCATGGTAAACTGTATTTAACCTTCTTAAGCTACCGCCTAGATATTCTGCAATAGCCTGATGACCAAGGCAAACACCTAAGATAGGAACCTTGCCAGCACACTGTGAAATAATTGAAGTTAACTTTCCAGCATCTTTCGGGATTCCAGGGCCGGGGGAAAGTATTATGGCATCATAAGTTAAACATTGCTCGGGGCTAATCTTATCATTCCTAAAAACAGTTACTTCCTGATGGCTTTGTCTTAAAATATAGACTAGGTTGTAGGTAAAACTGTCGTAGTTATCTATTACTATTATTTTCATAATTCACTTGCTTTTTTTATAGCTTTTCTAATAGCTGCTACCTTGTTGTTTACTTCTTGTAATTCTCCTTCATCTGTACTATCTGAGACAACACCTGCTCCAGCTTGGTAAACCAATGTGTTATTTTTGCTCAATAAGGACCGAATAATAATGGCGTGATTTACACTCCCATCAAACCCAATAAAACCTATAGCCCCACCGTAAAAATTTCTTTTGATATTTTCATTTTCGGCTATTATTTCTAGAGCTCGGTATTTAGGAGCACCAGAAAGTGTACCTGCCGGGAAGGTATCTGCATAAATAGCTAGCCCATTTTTATCATTAATTAACTTTCCCGAAACTTTGCTTACCATATGAATAACGTGAGAGAAATACTGGGTTTCGGCATAATTATCGATTTGTACTTTCTCTGAGTTTTTACTCAAATCGTTTCTAGCTAAATCAACAAGCATCACATGCTCTGACATTTCTTTTGAATTTTGTTTGAGCTCCTTTGCTAGTTTTGCATCTTGTTCTTGACTATCACTTCTTAGAACAGTTCCCGCTATTGGATTAATGGAAGCCACTCCGTTATGAACTTGTAATTGCGATTCTGGAGAAGAGCCAAAGATTTTGAAATCGCCATAATCAAAATAAAAAAGATAAGGAGAGGGATTGATACTTCTTAAGGATCTATACAAATTAAAATCATCTCCTTTATATTTTTGTTGAAACTCTCGTGATAGAACAACCTGGAAGGTGTCTCCAATTTTACAATGATGTATCCCCTTATTAATCATTTCTTTGTATTCTCTATTGCTTGTATTTGAGCTTTCTTCTCCAACAGGTTTAAAACTGAAATTGGGTAAGTTATTGATGTGGACAAGCTGAAGTATATAGTCTATTCCTTCGTTTGACCGTATGGGTTGGTTTATTTCATTTTGAGTAATGTATAATTCGTTTTTAAAGTGGTCGAAGACTAATAGGTATCGAAAAAATTGATACTTTAAGTCTGGGTTATCTTTAAGTTCAGAATGCTTTGTAGAAAGTTCAATGTCCTCCATATATTGAACCGATTCAAAGGAAGAAAAACCCCATAAGCCGAGTGTGTTAAAAGTTAAGTCAGTTGAGGAATTATCAAATTGACCAACAAAATCTTGAAAAGCGGTAAATACTTCTTTTGGTTGGTTGACTATTTTGTTTATTTCTTCTCCAATAGGTGAAGTAATGCAATATTCCTTTCCTTTTGCCTCAAATCCTGCAATAGGATCTAGGCAAATAAAACTTTTACTGTCTGTACGGTCGTGATAATCTGCACTCTCCAGCAACAAAGCATTAGGGAATTGGTCCCTCAGTTTGTTATAAATAGAAACTGGAGTATGGAGATCGGCCAGTATTTTTTTATGGTTTGTATGTATTTTATATTTCATTTTTTTGAGTATAAAAAAAGCCTGCGAGAAGCAGGCTTTTTGTAAATATTAATATATTCAATAGCGTCTTCTCATAATTTTTGTTCTAAAAAGTTCCACCAAGTATTATTTATTATTATTGTTTTCATTTTGTTTTATTTATGCAAAAAAAAGAGACCTGCCAGAAGC
>CAYRAD010000114.1:0-7376 GCA_964422135.1 uncultured Vicingus sp. | reverse complement strand
TGAAATTTACAAATACTTTTCCTGTAATTCCATTTGCTTTTGCTGCTGCAGGATAGTTAACGTTATCTCTTAAATATTCCATCATTTTAGTTGTCCCTCCTGGAAATTCAGGCATACTTTCAACAATAGTGAAAACTTCTTCCTCAACTACTTCCTCTTCTTGAACAAATTCCTCAACTTCAGTTTCTGCATCAGCTTCTGTATCTGCAATTTCTATATCTTCCACTTCTACTTCATCTTCAACAATTTCAATAACTTCTGGTGCAGCAGGTGGTGGCGGTGGTGGCGGTGGCGGTGTATTTTGTTCTGTAATAGGGATGATATCTTCTTCCTCTTCTTCAACCACTAATTGACCAAGTTCACTTGCTTGAACGTTGTAGAACTTCCAATTAATCATAAAATAAACGATAAATAAAGACAATACCAATCCAGCAAGGGTAAAGGTTCCTCTTAATTTTTCTAAATCTGCTTTGGGGTTCTTTTTTGGTTCCATAACTTATGTTTTTCAGTTTATAAAATTAATAATTTTTTATTAGAAATTCAGTTAATTTCAAGCCATCTATTTATCGGTATCAATTTTAAGATTATTGGATAACTAACGATTCCTAAAATTGTTCCAAAAGTGTTGGCTAAAAAATCGTACCAATTTCCACTTCTGTTAATAAAGATGTAATGTTGAAGAATTTCCATAAAACCTCCATAAATTATTCCAAATAAAACAATTAAAACTGTTATGAAAAAACGCTTATTTTCTTTGTCATATTGCTTTTTAAATGCAATTATTAAACACAAAGAAAGAATTGCATAAATGCCACCATGCACTAACTTATCAAATTGCCAAATAGGAACTTTTGGCACATAATTACCCGGATAACCACTAAGTACAAGTATTACCAACAACCAAATAATTGCTGGAAACTTTGCTTTTAGTTTAAAAGTGGTCATTAGCAATAAGCTCAGACTACTAGAAAAATCAACCTATTAAATCTTTGTATTGATCAGCAGATAATAAGTTATTTAATTCTTCTGAATTAGACATTTTTACTTTTATCATCCATCCTTTCCCATAAGGATCGCTATTTACAGATTCTGGAGAAGATTCTATATCAGAGTTTAATTCCATTATTTCACCAGATACAGGCATAAATAAATCTGAAACAGTTTTTACAGCTTCTACTGTTCCGAAAACGTCTTCCTGAGCTAAAGTGTCACCTTCTGTCTCAATTTCAACATAAACAATATCCCCTAATTCTCCCTGAGCAAAATCTGTAATCCCAATAATTGCATTTTCTCCTTCAACTTTAACCCACTCGTGGTCTTTCGTGTATTTTAATTCAGCTGGTACATTCATCTTTTTTTGTATTTTATAGATTATTTTATGATAATTTATCTAAGTTTATTTTGCGAATTTCTAATTTCTTGTGCTTATTTCCTAATACTAATTTTATTAATTATTGTGATAATGTAAATCTTAAACTAATACCTGCGTTGGTATTTGATGTAGGAAATGTTGTAGAGATAAATGGTTTAGTTGAAACATAATCATAAAAAGCCCTGATATTGAGTTTTGCACTTAACCTATAATCAGCTGTAAATTTTATAGATAAGACTCTTTGTCCGCTAGTTAATTGATTAACCTCTTCAACAATTTTTCTGATAATTGTATTGTTTTTTCTAATGGACACATCGACTCTTGTATCTATATCACTTTTTATCATCCTTTTTCTGGCAAATGGCATTCGCACTTGTCTGAATTTGTACCCGGTACCAATAGACCATTCGCTTCCTTTTACTTCCGTAATTTGGTTATTGGCTAAACTTAAAGAAGCATTTCTATCTCTTCTGTACTCTGCCCTTAATAACATGTTATTGTTTAATGTCATATCAGCACCTAAAAGTGGCGAAAATTGTTCTGAAATTGATACCGAAGATATTTGTAACTCCGGAATGAAATTTCCATTAATATCTCTGGCTACTTCATCTCCATTACTATCTTCTTTGTAAAATAAATTCGTTGTAAATGAGCTATAATTAAGTGTTGATTTATAGGAATGAGACAGTGAGAATTTTTTAAAAGCTCTGTTAACAAAAGGAAGATTAATCAATCCGTCATAAGTTGCTCTCCAATTAGGTAAAGGGATACTTTTTAGAAATGATGCTAGAGAAACTTTATCACCACTTTTCCCTGTGTAGCCTGCTATAAAAGCTGGGATTAGCACATCTTGTGAAGTTCCATTATAGCCATCTCCATATCCATTATTTAATCCGTTTGAGTTCCCATTTTCATCTGATAATCTTTTTGAAATGGCCTCTCTGGCTTTTAAAAAATTATCAAATACAGCTGAAGATTTGTCAAGTTCGTCATCACCTACAAATGCCGTATTAAATGACATGAAAGACATGCTAAAATTACCTGTTTCTATTGGTGTTACAAATAAGTAATTATCACGTAATTCGCCATTTATCGAATCAGAAAATACAAATGTATTTGGATCTATACTGAAAAATTGCTGGGTTAAACTTGTGGAATAATTTCGATTTGCAGATAATTGAATATTCATTGTTTTAAATGGACGAATGGTAGCTCGAATATTGTAATTTTCAGCATAAGTTGTATTGTAATTATACATAATTGAAGATGAATCAACTAACCAACCTCTTTCTAATGCATTCACAGCATAATTATCGTCTTGGATACCTGACACAAAATTAAAACCCGGAGCAGTAAACCCAGGGTTGTATCCTAAAACACTTGTTTCTTGACTATAGCCTGGCAAAAGTGTACCTCTATTTCTGGTATATGTTCCTGAAATATTTTTTGGGCTCATCATTGCTAACCAAAAAGGATCCATGGGATGAAATGGTTCAATTTTTCTCCAAAGTTCAACTTTAGTAGAATCGGAATCTTTAAACTTTCTGGTTTCAAATTTTATATCTGCCGGAGGTATCCCTGCTTTCCAACCTCTAACTTTAGCATTTTCTGCCTGAGTTTTATTAGGATTAGGTTTTTGATTCTTCAATGCTCTTTTTCTCTGCCTTGCCCGTGCTCTCTTTTGTACTTTTTTAAGGAATCCAATATCATTATGTAATTTGGTCATATTAAGCGTAGGATTCAAAGAAATTGTGTTTGAATTTTGAATAGTATGCCCTAATGTATCTGCTCCAATTGGAGCTCTTTGCCAATCATAATCACCAGAGTATCTCGCAGTTACATTCATAAAACTAAAGCCGGGTAGTTTATTAATAGGCAGAGTATAATTAATATTAAAATTATGGTGATAGTGTGTATTGGTTCCAAAATCTTGAATATTTGCCCAAACCGTATCTTTCCATGACTGGTATTCATCCGGGAAATCACTATCCACTCTACCACGAGTATCAATAATTTGACCCGTTTGAGGATCACGATAAGTCAAAGGCTCTTCAATAGTTGCATTATTGGTTGCACTAAAATCAAACTTTAATGCTTTAGTAATATCATACTTTAAGGCATAAATTCTGTTCCAATAAAAATGTTTTTGATAGTAGGTAGGTAAAGCGAAATCAAATCCTGTATTATTTCTGGATTGTCTTTCGGAATACATCCTGTCCATATCTGTTTGGAAAGTAAGTTGTTTTGGTGCTAAATAAAAATTGAAATCCTTAATTATCTTAAAAGCCTTCTTCTTTGCAATTTTACTCGAAGTAAAAGGAGTATAATTTTTAGGATTTGCACCAAATGAATATCCAAAACCTCCACGATAAGTTTTTTTGGTATCAAATTCTGTATCTATATCACGAAAGTTAGTTTCAGAATATCCATAATTAAAGGAGAAATTCGATATGTCGTAAAAATGAGATTTAGTTTTACCTTTTGGAGGCAATTTCCGTACATTGGTAAAATTAATACTTCTTCTTCTGGTTAACTCCTGACTTCTTTCTCCAATAGAATCTCTTGCTCCCTGAGACAGAATATTATTTTCCAATAAAGGTTTTAATTCTAAGTCAGGATCAAGGGGACTATATTTTGGTGTAACCAATCCTTCCGAAACATTATAATACATAGGTACGCTTATCCCTATTTTTTCAGGAATAAATTTCCCCAATTCTATACTGGTAGAAATATCATAATCTCTCCTTGTTTCCTGTTGTCTCTCATTTAATTTTTGTTCAACGCTACCAAATCCAGGCGTACTATAGTTTCCTGAAACAGTTATATTTCCTAAATCAGCAATTTGAGTTGTTATTCGTGCTACAGAAGCCCAACCACCTGCATTATCAAATTCAGCCATTCGTAATTCATTAACCCATACCTCGGCACATTTTGCCAAAGCATCATCATCAGGTGCTAATGGACTGGCCTTTGGATTCCTTATCCCAATCATAAACACTCTTACATTGGCAAGATTTGGATTTCCTTTTATCCGTATTATATTTTTCCCGTCTTTCTGTTCATAAGGCTTAATTAGTAAAACACCGCTTGATGCATCAGGTAATAAACTATTTCTCAAAATTTTCATGTCAGTTAATTTTGAGAATTGCAAATCAATATTATTTGCTTCAGGCCAAACAATTTCCCTATCAGCAGAATTACTATTATTATTTGTATTATAATAACCCGGAGCTGTAACAGTAACAGGCACCTCATATTCATAATAGTTATCAGTAAAATCCGTTCCCATCCTAATAAATACAGAAACATCATTATCGTTTAATGGCATAGAAGCATTACTTTCTTCAGCATGAATAAACATCTTTAAACGTTTATATCTTCTGATATCTATATCCATAATTTTATAGGCTGCACGAGCATCTCCATCATTTAGATTACACACATCCATTACCAACGATTGCTCGTTTAGTTGTTGCACAGTACTTCCTGAGGATGGGTTGGGATTAATCTCTCTGTCTATTCCCGGAGGAATAATATAGTTGACCGGTGTTTTTGAGCTATTTTCTTCAACATTAACTGCCGAAATATCGAAAGAAGTTTCATCATCATCGTTACCAATATAATCTCCAGGGCCTAACAAATCACCACTAAATTTTCGCCATTCGCCTCTTATTAATTCTAATTTTGCAAAACGCAAAACCACCTCTTTATTAAATCCTTTTAAAAACATTCGCATAAAACGAATGGATTTAAAATCCTGGATATCACCAACAATATCTTCAGGTTCACGAATAGGTATTTTAAACTGATACCAACGAATGCTTTTGGTTTGTCCATCTGGTGTTTTCACAGTAGTTTCAAAGACGTTAGTAATATAATTATTCCCAACATTTGCGGGATTAACCTCAGTAGGATTTAAATTTACTGAATATTGAAAATAACTTTCTCTGAAATCAAGATTATTATTATTATTGATGTCTTCAATGTCTGGTCTTGTTGTAGCAGATGTTGAATAACTTTCAGTAAATTGTTCTGATGTAGGAGAGTTTCCTTCCAATCCATTGTAAAACTTATATCTTTCTAATATGTTTTTTTCCTGACTATCATAATCCCCTCCCCTAAAATAATGAAAGTTATCACCAGCAGGGTCAGTTTCTCCCAAACCATTTACAGAATTACTAAAGTTTGGAAATTTCCATGCTTCATCATTATCATTTAACCCATCCAATCCTAAATCCTGATAAGGCCTTGTTGCAGGAGTGTTGTCAAATGCATTAACCAAAGCCTGAACTGTAGGAACCCTTCCCCAAATGGTTGTATCTACTAAATTTGCATTTGTTCCTGATGCATAATCTATTGCTGTTAATGGCAGTCCATTCTCAAACGATTTCCTAGAATCCTTAAGTATATCCTCTGAAATATTTCCAAGATTAAAATATAACTTACCTCCTGTGTGATTAGGATCACCATCAACAGCATCAAACGGATCCATTAGCCAAAACTGGATATACTCAACATTTGAAGATTCAAAATCAGTGGTCTCAACTTTTCTCATTATTCCTCCCCAACGTGATGATGGATTAAGCAAATTTCCATTTGCATCCATTCCGGATCCAATGCCTGTACCATCATCAAAATTATACGGGCCTCTTTCTGAAGGATAATAGGCTAAATCGAGTACTGAGATATTCTGTTCAACTCCATTCGGGTTAGATTTGAATGGAAAAACTTCTGTTTGCAATACTTCTCTCATGTAATGATTGGATTGCATCTCAAGTCCCGCTGTAGTATTAGCTATGTGTGATGGCGTTCTGGAGTCGTTTCTCCAAAACAATGGGTCTATATTATACCAGGCAAGTCTTGCTCTATTGTATCCATAATCCAACGAATCTGATAAAGGAAGTACTCCTTCGGGAAACAAACTAGGCTGCCCTTGTGGTGTACTTGCTAATTTCCATTGCGATACTGTTTTCATATCTATAGAAGATTGACTTCCTTCAAAATCATCAAGATAAGCTACACCGTCTTTGGTAATAGCTCCCGGATTTCCAGGAAGAAGCCTTGCAAATTCACCTTCTAAAGTAATAGTGGATTTCTCTTTCGTACTATATATTGGTAGTTTGTCAGCCCAACGAGTTAAAAAAGGAACCTCATGAGAGTATGTTAAATCAAAGCCAAAAATGGTATTATTAATAGGTTCATCACCAATATTAATTTTACTTGTCAATGGTCTTTCGGATAATTTAAGAATAGTACCGCCAATGTTGAAATTATCATTTACCTTATAATCAAACCTTGAACCCATAAGAGTTTTGGTTTGAATATTGAACAACGACTGGCTTTCTAACGAAATTTTTATTGGAGTTCCGGATTGTAATATCCCATCATTAATTATTTTAACCCTCCCTAAATTATAATCAACGGTATAATCCACATTTTCAGTAAGTGTAGCACCACCAGCGGTAACTGAAACGGATCCTTCAGGGATATTCATTGCATTTAAAGAAATGTCTGAGGTTGATGCTGAGGCATATTGTCCCTTTATTCTGAACCTGTTTTTAGTTGCATCTTGTTCTGCTAAGGTTTGTGTCGTGACATATAACGTGTCAAATGCAAATTTGTCGGCCAGTTGCTGATTCGAGAATTTACTACGTAAATGCGATCCAAACGGTTCCAACACAGGAAAATAGACTCGTCCATTTGTTGAGTTAATGGTGACTCCATTAATGTAATCAAAAACTCCATCCGGACTAGCCTGATTACTTGTATTCAATTGATCTAAATTCATAACACTCACTAAAGGAAGCCCATTAATTTCACCTTCAGGAATAAATGGAATCTCCACACCAGTGGCAGGGTTCATATAAAATATATCCAAATGAAAGTCGGTTTGAGAAATGTTAAATGCTCCCAGAGCATAAACGTTTTTCATCATCAAATCCCAGGTAGGCAATGATGTATTTATTGTTGTTCCTTTTAAAAGTTTTACGTCTATGCTACCAAC
>CAYRAD010000113.1:0-7404 GCA_964422135.1 uncultured Vicingus sp. | reverse complement strand
CTTCATAATAACTCAATTTCTATTAATCCTTTTTCTCCACTATAATCTTTAGCACTACTGTATATATAATCAACAGCATTTTCAACCATATCAGCTCCAAATACATGTTAATCTTGGTAAGATTGTAGAGCTGTCATCTAAGTTTTTTGCTTCTTTTTTTTGGCTGCAGGGAATAATATATTGTTTAAGATTAAACGATAGCCTGGAGAGTTGGGATGTAAGTTTAAATCGGTTGGAGGGTCGCCCACCATGTGCTGGTAATCTGCTGGGTCGTGGCCACCATAAAAAGTCCAGGTACCTTTGCCCATTTCGCCATGGATGTATTTGGCTGAGTTGAGCGATTTGTTTTCGCCCATTACCAACACATTAGATTTTAAAAACTGCTTGTTAAATCCTGTTGTTTGCCCAAAAAATCCATTGATAATACTCTCATGATTCTGACAAAGCATAGTAGGAACAATGTCCCATTTGGCTGAAAACTCGAAAAGGGTAAAATTGTCTAAATTTTTTGGTGTTTTAGCGTGTGTAGGAGTAGCATCTATGTTAGAAAATTCATATTCCATCGGATTGGTTTTTAGCGTAAAATCTTTAAAGGCAAAAGTTTTAGTATAATCCAGTTGAGCATTGTAATTAGGTGTTGTTCCATCACCATCAAACATGGCTTCGCAGATGTCTAACCCTTCAGCAGCGAGTGCTATATCTAAGGCATCGGTACCTGAGCACATGGCAAACAAAAAGCCTCCACCAACAGTAAATTCTTTAATATTCTTCGCTACTGCCAGTTTCAACTGCGAGACTTTGGTGAAACCTAATCTGGCGGCTGTTTCTTCATTGTACCTTACTTGTTCTCTATACCATGGAGCATTGCGGTAATGGCTGTAAAACTTTCCATATTGGCCTGTAAAATCTTCGTGATGAAGATGTAACCAGTCGTATTCCGGTAATTTTCCTTCTATAATTTCTTCATCATACAATACATCGTAAGGAATTTCGGCATAAGTTAATACCAGGGTAACCGCATCATCCCAGGGTTGTTTATTTTTAGGAGAGTAAACAGCCACCTTTGGAGCTTTTTCTAATTTTACCATGTCCATGTTTACTTCTGGGTCGGCAATTTCATTTAAAATTGCTGTAGATTTAACATCTGCAATTACTTCAAAAGAAACTCCTCTGATTATCAATTCGTCTTCAATGGTTTTGATGTGTTTCATCATAAAACTGCCACCACGATAATTCAATAACCAATCAATTTCTACATTATTTTGTAAAACCCAGTAGGCAACTCCGTAAGCTTTTAAATGATTTTTTTGAGTATGATCCATAGGTATAAGCAAGTATGTTGCACTTGCTTTTAATGAAAAGATCAGTAATAGTAATATGAAGCTTATTTTTTTTATCCTCACCATAATAGGTCTAAATTACATATTTATCAGGAAAATCAGTGATTTTATGTAAAGCTAATTTATTATACTACTAAGTTCATCTATTGATAAAAAGAAATAATCGTATTAATCATTCCATCAGTGGTATATGGTTGGGCAATGGCGTCAACTTTAAGGTTATTTGAAGTTGCAATTTTTGCTGTTTTTGGGCCGATACAAATTACTTTGCTTTCTCTCAGTTCAATTTTAAGATCAACAAATGCTTTGATAGTCGAGCCACTGGTAAAAGTGACAAAATCAATCTTTTTACAAAAAAATTTCTTCACTTCCTTTGGTTCATATTTTACTTTGTTGTTTCTATAAATAGTAACGGAAAAAGGATTGGTACCTCTCATTGTTAGCATTTCTGCTAAAGTGTTTTTAGCCAGTTCAGATTGTGGAATAAACACATTTTCATTCGTAGAAATGGGGATTTCCTTAGCTAAAGTTTCTGCGGTAAAGTTCGAAGGAATAAAATCAGCTTTACGGTCGTAATGTGATAATATTTCTTCGGTTTTAGTTCCGACAACAGCAATTTTAGAATGAACAGCTTGCGGATTAATGGTTTTAAAAAAATATTCTACAGCATTGTAACTGGTAAAAATTATCCAATCAAACTTATTGTTGAAAAAGTTTTTCTTTAACTCGGATTGGTCAACGGCTTCCAATTCAATTAAAGGGAACACTAAAGGAATTGCACCTAATTTTTTTAGTTTTAAAACAAATTCTTCAGACTGGTTTTTTGGTCGTGTAATTAATACTGTTTTATTTTTTAGCGTAAGCATTAAGCTTCTTGTTTAATGCCTTTCTTTTTGCTTTCCACTTCTTCCTTTAACTGAGCAGCTAATATTCTAGCTAATGTTCTTTTAGCTTCAATATTTCCTGAAATGGAATTACGGGCAAAATATTTACCATCTTCTGACGCAAAAGCACCATCAATGGTTATCTTACCATCATTAACAGTTGTATATGCCGCAATAGGAAAATTACATCCTCCACCTAAGGCAATCAGGAATGCTCTGTCAGCATCTGCGGCAATTTTTGTGGGTTCGTGTTTTAATTGTTTTACTAAATCTAAAATATAACCTTCTTTATCAATTAATTCAATGCCTAAAATTCCTTGTCCAACTGCCGGAAGCATTACATCTGATTCAAAAACTTCTGTGGCAATATCAAACATGTTCATTTTTTGCAGACCTGTGGCTGCTAAAATAATGGCATCATAATCTCCTTTTTCCATTTTATTGATTCGGCTATCTACATTTCCCTGAATAAACTTGTATTCCAAATCTGGACGAATTTGTTTTAATTGAGTGGATCGTCTTAAACTTCCTGTTCCTATCACTGCTCCGGATGGTAATTCTCTTAGGGTTTTTCCTGATTTGGAAATCAAGACATCTCGTACATCTTTTCTTTCGGTAACAGGAATAATACGTAATCCAACAACTTCTTCAGTTGGAATATCTTTATAACTGTGAATGGCAATATCAATTTTTCCGGCCAGCATTGCCCGTTCTATCGCAGAAGTAAAAGCACCAATAACATCAATATTTCCTTCATCTCCGCTGGTCAAAATTATCTTGGTTTCAAACTCATAATCCGGCTGAAGCTTTTTCAATTGGTCAATAACCCAATTTGTTTGTGTGATGGCCAATTTACTTCCTCTGGTTCCAACAATTATTTTTCTTTTCGGCACATAAACATCAACTTCCTCAACATCTAAGATATGTTTAGCCGTATTGATAGGGTTATCTTTTTCGTGCAAATTTTGAGCAATTCTTTTAATACCTTCAATAGTTGGATTAGATATTTTTCGAATCAAACGATGGGTAAATCGTTGAAGCAATTCTTCAGTATGCTTGTCAGTATGATTTAACTTAGGCAGTAACCATTTTATTTCTTGTTCTTTTATTTCTTCTAAATTATTCCAATAGGCTTCGATAACAGGTGCAACTTTTCGATTTCTTAGCCATATCATAAACCAGTTTAACTCATCATTTACTATTTTTCGAGCATGAGGGATTTCGTCATAACGTTTAAGCATTCCTTCATAAGTAATTTTTTTAATGTCATCCAAATCGAACAAATTGATATTTGGATCGTTTTTCAATTCCGGATTAAAATTTCTAGGAACACCAAAGTCAATAAAAAGTTTGGATCCGCCTGTCTGTAAGGCAAATTTTGCCCTAGGGCATTTACTTTCTGCCATGGTTTCTTCGTGGAGTAAATTTATTTCACCCTGAGTTCCTCCAATAATTACACCTGCCTCCGAAAGTGCCTGATGCATATTTTCTATTTCAACAGCTTCTCCGTTCCACTCTTTTGCCATCTCCTGAGCTCTCTCTTTATCATGACTGGTGATGTATAATTTTTTAATATTGGTTCTGTCTAACACCGTAGTAACTAAGTTGGCCATATTTCCGGTGCCGATTACCAAAAAAGTAGTATCAGCAAAATCAAATCCCTGTTGAGTAATTAACTCAAAGCCTACGGTGGCTAAAGAAGCAGAAAATTCACCAATTCTGGTTTCCATTCTCACTCTTTTTCCGGTATGTACAGCATGTCGAATCAATTCATCTAATACAGGGCCAATGGATTTTTCTTGCCGTCCAATCTCTAATGCATCTCTTATTTGACCAGTAATTTGATGTTCACCAACTGCCTGAGATTCCAGTCCTGCAGCCGTAGAAAATAGGTTTCGGATGGTAATCTCACTATCAGGCAATATGGATAAATATTGACGGTAATTGCCAAAGTTGTCAAAAAAGTCTAAAATTGGATTATGACTTTTACCATATGCGTAAATGGATAAGCGATTACAAGTTGATACAATAAAAATTTCTTCATAAAATTTTTTTAACTCGTTAATTGCAGCAATAGTTTGTTCTTTGTTTAGTGCTAAACGTTCTCTAACAGCTATCGGGGCAAATCTATGACTAAGTTCAACTCCTATTATTTTATCCATGCTTTAGTATAAAAAAGGGTTCAAAGTTATGAATTTATCTTGTGTTATATCATATTTGACACCGAACTTTTTTAGCTTTTTGCTTACAGTTAATGGAGGGATTTTATATCTTGTATAAAGGCATTTCCTTCTTCGATTTTATTTACCAAATCAGCAATGGATTTAGAATTGAAAACTTTCCACAAACCATCCCGGTATACCTTAAAGTCAAAATGAAGAGGACAAGGGTGGTTTTCGTTACATTCCATTAAACCAAAGCCACAATTACTGAAATAGGCCAAACCATCCATCACTTCAACAATTTTAATTATTTTAATTTGTTTTGATGCTTCATTTAAATAAAATCCTCCATTTGGACCTTTAGCGGATTGAATTAAGTTGTTCTTGGTCAATTGCTGAAGAATTTTCCCTATATATTCTGTAGGTAAATCCAATTCCTTCGCAATTTCCTTAAATCCGATTTTAGAATTCTCAGTTGCACTATGAGCTATAAATACAATGGATCGTAAAGCGTATATGCACGATTTAGATAACATTTTACAATAACTCTGCTTCTAACTGAATGGCTTTTGGAAACAAAATGTTGTTTTCCAGATGAATATGCTGGAACAGGTCATTTTGATATTCTTCCAATTTCGCGTATAAAGCTCTAAAAGTATTGCATGCATCAGCAGGAGGAGTATGGTTGTTGCTTAATTCTGCAATTTTTTTAAGAATATCTCCTGCTCCCACATGTTCTGCCTCCATCATGTTGATTGGGTTTTGAATGCTTCCAAAAGGGGAAGGAGGAATTCTACCACCATTCTTTTTTGCTTCAGCTAAATTTTTAATGTAAGGGAATAGCATCATTTCTTCTTTGTGCATGTGCATGTTTAATTCCGCAGCAATTTCACGAAATAGATCATAGATTTCAACTACCTCTGTATAATGATGTCCATGAACTTTTGCAACCTTTTCTGCATACTGAACAATTAGATCATTAGCTTCCACCACATATTTATGGTGGTTGTTAATGATGTAATCTGCTAAGAAATCTAAATCCCAGGAGTTAAAATCATGGTCGTTAGATGGAGCATTATTAATATTCGTTAACTCTTCTTTAATGGTGTTATAATCAACCCCTTTTTTATCGCATATTTCTTTTACGGATACATGTCCTCCACAGCAAAAATCGATGCCATTTTTTTTAAATATGTCTGCAGTTTTAATATTTTCAGTTACAACTTCGGCAACTGTCATTTGATCTATAGTTTTCATAATTTTTTTAATTTGTAGACTACAAATATACTAATTAATAATAAAAGATAAAAATGTCTTTTAATATTAATTTTTTCTGATTTTTCTCATGATTTTAAACTAATAGAAACTTAGATTTGCAAAAAATATAAAAATGTACTGGGAGAAATTATCACAAGATGATATTACAGAAATAGTTGATGCTGCTTTGGCTGAAAACATGAATTATAAAACCAAGAAAATTTTGGGTGTGCCAGCTAGCTATTTAGATGAAGAACAATTTTATGACGATGCACCTTTTCTGGAGGATTCTCCATTTATGAAAACAATGATTGCCAATCCAAATCATATTGGTTGTCATACTTTAAATGAAGATTCAGAGCCATTTTTTAAAGGAACTCAAAAGATAGAAATTGAACTAATTAAACTTTGTGCGGAAGAAATATTAGGAGGAGAAAATGATGCTCAGGATGGTTATATTGCATCTGGCGGAACAGAAGCTAACCTCCAAGCATTATGGATATACAGAAATTACTTCATGAAAGAGCATGATGCTAAAGTTGATGAAATTGCTGTCGTATATTCTCAGGATAGTCATTATTCCATGCCAAAAGGAGTAAACATTTTAAACATTCCATCCTTAGTTGTTAATGTGGATGACAATACAAGGATGATAATTCAAGAAGATTTAGAACAAAAAATAGCTCAGGCACAACATAGCGGAATAAAATACTTTATTGTAGTAATGAATATGTCAACTACCATGTTTGGCTCCGTTGATGATATTGTTAGCGTAACAAATTATTTTGAAAATAATAAGTTGAATTATAAAGTACATGTAGATGGAGCTTTTGGCGGATTTATTTATCCGTTTACCAACAATAAAAGTTCCTATAACTTTTTAAACAATCGAATCAATTCATTTACTTTAGATGGCCATAAAATGTTACAAACCCCTTATGGGACAGGTATTTTTATTATCCGTAAAGGATATATGAAGTATGCATTAACAGAGGAAGCCAACTATGTACTGGGAAAGGATTACACGATATGTGGAAGCCGTTCTGGAGCCAATGCTATTTCAGTTTGGATGATTTTGAAAACGCATGGATCTGATGGCTTAAAAGTAAAAATGAGAAATCTATCGGATAAAGCAGGTTCCTTATGTAAAAAACTGGATAAAATTGGAGTTAAGTATTATCATAATCCCTTTTTAAATATTATTACTATACGAAGCCAATTTATTACTTCGCAATTGGCCAAAAAATATTCTTTGGTTCCCGACAAACATAATAACCAACCTGATTGGTATAAAATTGTGGTAATGGACCATGTTAAACAAGGTGTTTTGGATAATTTTATCATGGATTTGAAATCATGCCATTAATCGGATAGAATTTTATATTAATTGTATCCCTAGTGCATTTAGCAAATATTAATTTTTAAGTTGTTAATGTTTCTATCAAAAAAGAAACTTATTAAAATTACTTGAGTTATCAAATAATATCTTTAAATTTAAGAACCAATGCCGTTCTAAACGATTAATAAAAAAGAATGTTGCAAAAGAATATGGTGCTGATTGGTAAGAAAACTTCTGGAATGATGTTAAAAAAAGATACTAAAGTGAAAAACCTCCTCATCATATCATTTTTGCTGCTGCTGGGAAGCTATGGGTTTGGGCAAGCTGCAATTAGATTCGAAGGGAAATACCTAGGTAAGAATATTTGCGTGCAAAATCTAAGAATAGGGAAAAACTCTCCTATTCTATGTGTAGATAATATA
>CAYRAD010000112.1:0-7411 GCA_964422135.1 uncultured Vicingus sp. | reverse complement strand
AAATATAAACAGCAATTCCTAAACCTATTAAAACAGCAGGAATAATTATAATAATATAGATAACTATTTTTATCAAGTTAAAAGAATGTTAAAATGCGTTAAATGTTATTTTAATCATAGAATTTAATACTAAATTTGAAACTTTTAATTAAACCAAAATTATGAAGAAAATATTATCTATTTTATTAATACTTTGCTTTTCTTTACCCGGATTTTCTCAAAATAAAGGCTATAAAATTAAAATAGAAATTAAAGGGATGCAGGATTCTGCCTGTTACCTGATTAATTATTTCGGAAACCAGCGATACTATAAAGATACTGCTCAATTTAATAAAGATGGCGTTGTTATTTTTTCAGGTAAAAAAGAGTTGCAAGGAGGAATGTATGGTGTTTTTACCAGTGGGAAATTATTGTTCGATATCATAGTTACTGACGAACCAATTGTTGATTTAAAAACTGATACTTCTGACTATGTTATGCACATGGAAGTTAAAAAGTCAGATGAAAATAGAGTGTTTTTTGATCATTTTAAATTTATGACCGAAAAACAAAGGTCATCCCAACCCTTAAGAGCTAAATTAAATGATAAAAACACATCTGAAAAAAAGAAAAAAGAAATAACAGATCAATTAGCCAATATTGGTGTAGAAATAAAAAATTACAGGTTAAACATTATTGAAAAATATCCAAAGCTGTTTGTTTCTAAAATCTTTAAAACCATGAAAGAGCCTGAAGTGCCTGAATTTAAAGATATTAAGAATGATTCCTTACAGCGTTTACTTAAATATGAATACATTAAAAATCATTTTTTTGATGAAGTTGATTTCTCTGATTCTCGCATAAATTATACTCCATTTTACCAACAGAAACTAGAAAAGTATTTTAAAAATATAGTTTACCCCGTTCCTGATTCGGTAATTAAAGAAGTAGATATGGTTATTAATAAAGCTAAAGCTAATGATGATATTTTTAAATATACTGTCCATCATTTGTTAAGCGAATACGAAAAATCAAAAATAATGGGAATGGATGCTGTTTTTGCCCATATTGGATTAAATTATTATACACATGAGTTAGCTTTCTGGGCTGATTCAGCTCAAATAGAAAAGGTACAGGAAAGAGCAAGAAAAATAAGTCCTTTATTGTTAGGAAAACCTGCTATTAATTTAAGTCTGTTAGACACAGGTGGAACTGATTGGGTTAGCCTTTATAAAGTTGACGCAGAATATACAGTTTTGGTATTTTGGGATCCGGAATGTGGACATTGTAAAAAAGAGTTACCAAAACTAGCTCATGTATATGACTCCTTAAAAATTTTAATGAATATTAAAGTGTATGCTGTAAGTTCTGATTATAATGATAAATGGAAAAAATTTATTCGTGACAATAAATTAGATTTTATTAATGTTGCTGTTCCAAAAGAAGTTTATAAAAATCAACAAAAAGCTACTGAATATATAATACAGGGACTTACCGATTTAAAAAGTTTGAATTATCAAACTACTTATGATATTTATAGTACTCCTCAAATCTATTTATTGGATAAAGGAAAAAAAATATTAGGTAAAAAATTGGATGCTGAATTATTGAAAACTGTTTTGAAAAAAGAGGAAGAATTAAAGAAAAAAGGGATTCATTAAATTAGTATGAAAAAATTACTTCCTGCGATAGTAATTCTTATATCAGGTTTTATTATCGCCTATTTTATTGTTGACAAACCAAAAATTTTAAAGGTATATAATCCAATTGATGTTAATCCTGATTTGGTTGATGAGTCTGTAAGAAACGTTGATAAATACCATAGGGTTGGTTCTTTTAACCTAACCGACCAAGATGGAAATACAGTAACCGAAGCTGATTTTAAAGGTAAAACATATGTAACCGATTTCTTTTTTGCAACCTGCCCCACTATTTGTCCTAAAATGGCGACACAAATGAGCAGAATTTATGAGGAATTTAAGGATAATGATGATATTTTATTGTTGTCTCATACGGTAATGCCTGTTGCCGATTCCGTTCCTGTATTAAACGAATACGCTAAAAAGTTAGGCGTTTCTTCTGATAAATGGAAATTTGTAACTGGTGACAAAAAGCAAATTTACGACCTAGCTCGTAAAACTTATTTTGCAGCTGTAACCAAAGGTGATGGTGGTGTAGATGATTTTGTACATACAGAAAATTTTGTGTTGGTAGATAAGGAAAAAAGACTGCGAGGATTCTATGATGGAACCTCAAAAAAAGATATAGACAGACTAATTACGGATATTTACGCGTTATTAGAAGAGTATAAAAATAATAAATGATTGAATGGTAGAATAGCTTAATTTTATTCTATTATTTTAGCATTATCCCATCCAATCTATAAAAAAGAAAAATGACAAAGCAGTTCTACAAAATCACAATCATCTTTTCAGTGCTGGTATTTCTATTTTCCTGTAATAAGAAAATAGATCAAAATACTATGTTTCATGGTAGAGAACATAAAACCAAGAAAAAAGGGATATATGATGCCGGTTTAAATTCAAAAAAGCCAATTAGCGTTCAAACTGCACAAGATATAGATAAGCTTTCAAAGTACGATTCCAACCCTAAAAAAGCGGCAAAAAAAGCAGCTAAAGAAATGGAAAAGAAAAAAAGAAAATCACAGAAAGCCAGAGATAAATACAACAGAAAAAGACACGTTAAAGTTAAAACTACAAAGGGTAAAGCAGGAGGCGGAGAACAATAATATCCTATTTTGGATACTCAATCCTTACGTGATAAATATTCAACATTTTTTTAATGAACAGATTTTTGATGGTAGTAATATCATTAAAAGTTATATCTGTATTAATAAATTGCTCTTCTTCTACCTGCGAATTAATAATATTTACAACCAGCTTGCTAATAGTATCTCTGTCGTACTTTTTTAAACTTCTGGAGGCTGCCTCAACAGAATCAGCCATCATAAGCACGGCAGTTTCTTTAGAAAAAGGGATAGGTCCGGGATATTGGAAGATTTTATCATCAACTTTTAAATCAGGGTTATCATTTCGGTACATTCTCAAAAAATACTGTGTTTTGCTTGTACCATGGTGCGTTCTGATAAAATCAATGATGTGCTCAGGAAGTTTATGTGCTTTGGCTATTTCTACTCCTTTAATCACATGATTAATAATGATATCAGCACTTTCTTCATAGCTCAATTCATCATGAGGATTTACTCCGGTTTGATTTTCTATAAAATAAGCAGGAGCCAGCATCTTACCGATATCGTGATAAAGTGCACCTGCTCTTACCAACAAAGGGTTCCCTCCTACTTCTCGAATGGCTTCTTCAGCCAGATTAGAAACCTGTAAGGAATGTTGAAATGTTCCGGGAGCTTTTAAATTCAACTCTCTCAACAGCTCATTATTCGTATCGGAAAGTTCTAATAATGTTACATCAGAAATATATCCGAATATTTTTTCAAACATATATATTAATGGGTATGTAATGAGGGTAAAACCTGCTGCCATACCAAACCATCCGAAATTACTCCATGATATAGATTTAATATTACCTTCTTGTAACAATGATAATCCTAGGTATGATAGTGAAAAAACTATGAAAATGATAAAAGATGTATAAAACAATTCTGCTCTCTTGTTTACATTTAACACCGTATATAAGGTAATTATACCGGTAATGGTTTCTAATAGTATAAACTCAAAAGAATTAGGAACGATAAAACTGATTAAAAATATAGTGATTATATAAACAAAAAGTGCCAACCTATTCCCAAAAAAGGTTCTGATAAGCAAAGGGATGATACAGAAAGGAATAACATAAACGCTAATCTCTTTAAAACTTAAAACCATTACAGTTAACCCAACAAAACTTACTACAATGATGGATAAAAACCCAACATCCTTATTGTCATTAAATACTTTCAGATTTACATTTTTAAGAAAGATAAAAATGGCATAAAAAAACAACAACACAATAAGCGTTTGTCCAAATACTATCCATAAGGATTGGTTAGAAGTCCCCAGTTTAGATTCATATTCTGTTTTTAAAGATTGTAAAACTTCATATTTATCTTCTGTAACCAATTCACCTGTAGATATAATTTTTTCTTTTTCATAAACCCCTCCTTTTACCAAGGAAATACTATTCAATTCATTTTCCAAATCTTTTTGGGTCAATTCATCATTATACTTTATGTTTTGCTCTATAGAGTTCTCTATACCTGATAATAATAACTCAGAATTTATTACCTCCTTACTTTTTAGGTCATTTGCTACAAAATCATAGGCCTTTTTAATGGTATATAAATCACCAATCTCCACTTCCTCTCCTACTTTATCTGCACCCATCAATAAAATAGAATAATTCTCATTTTTTCCGTCTAGTGCATCAATTAATTCTATTATTCCAACAGCATAGATTTGCTCAATATAATCCTTACCTTGTTTTATCAGTACATCTCTATCTTTTAAATTCAGCGAATCTTTCCATGAATTCTTAATCCACTCATCATAATTATTGCTTACTTCATCTTTTACCCTTACATCAAGATTAAAGTATAATAATTGATTTTGCTGAACATAAACTTTTTCCGCCTCTATCTCATCCTTGGTCTTATTGATGGCAAAATCGAAAGGAGCTAGTAAATCCTCATGAACCCAAGGTTTATTCTTTTGAAATTCATATTTAAATTTCCCTCCTTTTGGTAACAGTAATACCACCAAAGTAATGGCAATGGCAAACAACAAAACTTTAAAAATAAATTCGTGCTTGTTTCTAATGAGATTTATTAACTTATTTTGCATTATTGTTTTACAAGTACAGTAAAATTTTTACAAAAATACTGATTTGAATAATAACTATTAAATCCTGTGAATTTAAATGCAAATTATTAATTTCGTAGCTATAAAAAGTATCGTTTAATCCAAAAAAATAATGTTATGAAAGAAGTATATATTGTATCGGCAGCAAGAACTCCAATAGGGAGTTTTTTAGGAAGTTTATCAACAGTTCCAGCACCAAAATTAGGAGCTACAGCAATAAAAGGTGCAATAAAGAAAGCTAACATATCAGTTGATGTTGTTGATGAAGTTTTTATGGGAAATGTATTGCAAGCAAATGTTGGTCAAGCACCAGCTCGTCAGGCAGCTTTATTTGCAGGATTAAACACTAGCGTTCCATGCACAACTGTAAACAAAGTTTGTGCTTCAGGTATGAAAGCAATTATGATTGGAACTCAATCAATTCTAGCAGGAGACAATGATTGTGTTGTGGTAGGTGGAATGGAAAACATGAGTATGGTTCCTCATTATTTGAATGCTAGAAAAGGTGTTAAATTAGGAGATATTAAACTTATTGACGGTATGGTGAAGGATGGTTTAATTGATGTTTATAATAAAGTACACATGGGAGTTTGTGCTGAGAAATGTGCCAAAGAAAAAAACATTTCCAGAGAAGATCAAGATGCTTTTACGGTAGAATCTTATAATAGATCTGCTGCTGCATGGAATGCTGGTAAATTTGATAATGAAATAGTTCCTGTTGAAGTTCCTCAAAGAAAAGGAGATCCAGTTATTGTTAGTAAAGATGAAGAATATACCAATGTTAAAATGGAAAAGATTCCAAGTTTGCGCCCCGCATTTGATAAAGAAGGAACTGTAACAGCTGCAAATGCTTCTACATTAAATGACGGAGCTTCGGCTTTGATATTAATGAGTGGAGAAAAAGCAACTGAATTAGGCCTTAAACCAATTGGTAAAATTGTAAGTTATGCAGATGCTGCTCAAGATTCTGAATGGTTTACTACTGCTCCTTCTTTAGCAATACCTAAAGCTTTATCAAAAGTAAATTTAACTGTTGCTGATGTTGATTATTGGGAATTAAACCAAGCTTTCTCAGTTGTTGGAATTGCCAACACAAGAAAATTAGGATTAGACCCCTCTAAAGTAGATGTTAATGGTGGTGGTGTTGCACTAGGTCATCCACTTGGAAACTCAGGTGCTAGAATCATAGTAACTTTACTTAACGTATTAAAACAAAACAACGGAAAAATTGGTGGTGCGTCAATCTGTAATGGTGGCGGTGGTGCTTCTGCTATGCTAATTGAAAATATATAATAAAATATATGAGATTGCATGTTTTTTGATTCTAACTCTAACTGAATGACAGAACCACTTTAAACCTGTTAACTTTAAACTTTAAATGAGTAGTGAAATACGGAATTTGTCATTTAAGTATTGTCCCCTGTAGGCTCGAACCTTCAGATAAAAGTGAGCTAGTAACTCAGTTACTTTTTGGCGAAACGGTAAAAGTTTATGAAGAAAAAAAAGGCAGCTGGAAAAGAATAAAAACTACTTTTGACAATTACGATTGCTGGATTGACGAAAAACAAATCACAATAATACCCATAGAAGAGTTTGAATCCATGAACTCTTCTATTGTTTCTAATGAACTTGTTCATGTAGTTGAAAACAAAAAATCGAACTTCATTACCCCTATTTTATTAGGCAGTACCCTACCCAACTTTAACAAAAAAACCTTAAAGTTTGGCGAACAAGAATTTAGCTTTGATGGACATATTATTAAAACATCTAAAAAAATTGTAAAAGATAATTTAGTTGCTAATGCCATGATGTACATCAATGCTCCTTATTTGTGGGGCGGTCGTTCACCTTTTGGCATTGATTGCTCAGGATTGGCTCAAATTGTATATAAATTAAATGGCTTTCAGTTGCCTAGAGATGCATCGCAGCAATCGGAAATTGGACAAACCTTAAGTTTTGTTGAAGAATCTGAAAGTGGTGATCTGGCTTTTTTCGACAATGAAGAAGGTGACATCATCCATGTGGGAATGGTTCTGGCTGGAAACCGAATTATCCACGCATCAGGAAGTGTAAGAATTGACAGAATAGACCATCAGGGCATCTTTAATGTAGATACAGGTTTGTATTCACATCGTTTGAGGTTGATTAAGAAAATTTTATAATTACTGATAAACCACTTCCTTTATTACCGTCTCATTATTTGTTGTTATCCTTACAAAATACATGGTAATGTCCAAGTTAGTCTGTTTTATTAAGAAATTTAACCATTTTTTAGTTGTGTTCTCGATACGGCAATATTCCGCTATCGCTTCATATTGCCTACTCGAACTGACAAAAAAACTGTCACTTCGAGTAGCGGGGAACAAGCGTATCGAGATACACTATTAAAAAAAACTGTCACTTCGAGTAGCGAGGAACAAGCGTATCGAGGACACTATTAAAAAAAAACTGTCACTTCGAGTAGCGAGGCACGAGCGTATCGAGAACACTATTAAAAAACTGTCACTTCGAGTAGCGAAGCATGAGCGTATCAAGATACACTATTAAAAAACTGTCACTTCGAGTAGCGAGGCACGAGCGTATCGAGAACACTATTAAAA
>CAYRAD010000111.1:0-7429 GCA_964422135.1 uncultured Vicingus sp. | reverse complement strand
CAGTTAAATTAGCAGCATCTGCATAAGAAAAACCTTTACCCCCACTAACAAATGAGCTATAGTTGATTTGAACTAATTTTCCTTGTGCCGCCTCCATACTATTGGCATCGGCTGTTAATTCTGCAATAGTAACCACCTCGGGAGTTTTGTAATTTTGTGTGGATATCTTAACAATATTGTTATCGGGATGTAATGAATCTACCTGCAACATTTGGTTGTATTTGTAAATTTTTGCTCCTTTCAGGTTCACTTGTATGGAATCACCCACATACAAACCACTGGAAGAAATAAACCTTAAGTATAAATTACCTGTGACATCTGTTATGTAAGATTCTTTATAAAGATTACCGGTAGATTCATCCATGGTTACAACACCATAAACAGACATATCTTCTGTGATGTTAACTATTTCGCCCGGAACGTAAAGTGCCCTCACCTCGGCAATGGTGAGAACAGTTCCTGTAGGTACGGTTTTCATTTCAGGATCAACAAAATCTTTTTTACAAGAGTTACAAAAAACTGTAAGCAGTAGCAGAGAACTTATTATATGCAGAATTCTTTTCATTTCTTTTTTAATTATCAATTAAATTAAAATTATCAACTTCCCACGAATCCCAAGAAGAAGATGTTCCTGTATATTTAAATGCAATATATACACCTGCTTGCTGGTATGGAGTTAAATCAAAATTACTTGAATTAGTCCAAGTCCAACCACCCGACGAGAATGAGAATGAAGAAGTAATATCTGTCCATGCTGCTGTAGATGGCGAACTGATTCCGTCATAATTCGTAGATATCATAACTTGAAGTGCAGAATTACTTGAATATGTTGCAGTTTCAAAATTAAACATTGGGTTAGTTGTTGAGCTTAAATCAAAAGGAGGTGATATTAACCAGGATTCACCTACCAATTGGCTGCTTCCATTTGTAATATTTGCATAATAGTTTGAAGAAAAGGAAGCTATTGTCCACGAAATACTACCAGAAGGATACTGAGTTGTCCATCCTCCTGATGTGATACTTTGATCTTCAAAATCTTTAACAAGAATTGGACAACTAGGGCATGTGTTTTTTCTAGAGCCGGTTAATGTTAAATCGCTTAATTTCCGAATTGTTAATTGTACATCTGTACTATATTGCGAAACGACTGCTATAAAAGAACCATTTCCTTGCTGTAAATGAGTGCCGGCAAAACTGGCATAACCACTTGTTCGTACAATAATTGAATTACCTAAAGTATCTTTTAAGTATCTGTTTTGATTTGTTTGAGCAATAGGATCGGCATAAGTATTACAAACATCATTACAGTCAAATTCTACATTGTCGAGCTGAATTAACTGCCCCTGGTAGGGAGAATAAATGCCGTTAATTGCTAAATCGGTGATAGTTACCACTTTTGGAGCTATTTCTTTACCTTTACTTTGCCTGATAATGTTCTTATCGATATCAACATTATCTAATTCAATCATATTTTTATATCGTGCGATGGTAGTCCCTTTTAGTGCAATTCTTACTTCATCTCCTTCAAAAAATGATTTATCGCTTGAGGCATTCAGTTTTAACAAAATACCGTTGGTTTCATCCTGAATGTATAAACTTTTATAAAGATTACCGCTTAACTCGTCTGCGGTGATTATTCCATAAACCGAAATGTCTTCTGTAAAAGTAGAATCAACAGCAGTGTATATATTCCGTAAAGAATCAATAGTAATAATATTTCCCGCAGGGAGCTCGTTAACAGGAGGAAAATCCGCGTCCTTTTTGCATCCGGATAATAATACCAACACCAGAATTAAAGCTCCTAAAGCATTTTTAAGTTTTATCATAATATTTTATTTAAAATGAAAAGCTAAGCATAGCAAAATAAGTTCTACCCAACATATAACCAATTTTAGGCGGAAACTTATCTATTTCATTTTGATCATATCTTAATTGTTCGAAACCACCGGTTTCAAAGTCTGTATTGTCTAAAATGTTATTTACATTAATGTTTAATCTTAAATAATATTTGTTTTTAATTCTCCATGATTTTCCTGCAAACAGGTTAATTGTGTAGTCGTTATTTAGTTTTGTTTGCTCAACAATTTCATTCACTTGTGGGTCTGATGTTACATATTTAGAAAGTGCTTCTTCAGTTCTTCGGTCAGGATTAGCATCTAAATAGATGTCAGCAAAGTAGTTGAAATTTGTTCCTACAAACCAGAATTTAGGTGACCAATATTCTAAACCAATAGAACCTGCTGTTTGAGGTATTCCACCAATTTTAAAGTTCTTAAAATAAACAGTTTTGTCTTGTGCCAATAATTCTGTTGAGTTATCCTGAGCAATGGTTGCGATAGGATTCGAATCGTATAAAAATTGTCCTGAGGCAAATGCTCCGGTAGCTTTTATGGTTGAGGTAATTTTAACTTCTGCGCCAAATTCGACTCCCATAAATAATTGATCAACCCCTGTCATCATATAATTTACATAAGTATTCAATTCATCATGATAAAAGTTTCGACTCCAGGATTTATCTTTAATAGTGGTATAAAAGACAGTTGCTCTTGTTTTAATTTTTGGGTAACGAACAATGTAATTAAAGTCTCCCGACATTATTTTTTCACTTTTTAAATTAGGTGCCACCTGATCTCTGGTCTTGGGAGAAATATAGGCGTTTCTTGAAAATGGAGCCCTGGTCAAATAAGCTGCATTTATTTGAACTAAATGTCGACCTGAAATTTTATATACACTACCGGCTTTAACACCATAGTTCATAAAACTTTGTTTTTCGGAATCACCTAAAGAATTATCCGGGAACAAACCGTTTTGCATATTTCCGGTTCTCCAAAAAGAAGTATTTGAAAGCGTAAGGCCTGCATACCCGTCAATTTTGGTAGAAGTAAATTCCACTTGTCCAAACCCACCATAAGTATTAATGTTAATGTTATAATCGTAACCAAATCGGTCACCTTCTTTTATGATATGATTTGGTGTATTGATGTCGCTCTGAGCAGCTGATTCATCAGCAAAGTCTCTTTCAGCAAATTGATCAACATCCACCCAAAAAGTGGCACCCAACAAGTCATCCATTAATTTATAGTTGTTGCTTTTGTAAAGGCTTACATTTAATCCTCCGGTTATCATTATGTGTTCGTTTTGTTTATGGCTTAAAACAGTATTAAAACCATAATGTGTAATATCCTTTCTCAATTCTTCAATAATATATTTAGCACGATTTCCGGTAACTGAATTTCCTGCAATTCCATCAGCATTGTTTTGAGTAAACAGGTTTTTACTATTGGCAAAATACATTTGGTCGAAATCTAATTGTACTGTAGAAGGATCATTTTGCTGCCATAATTCGGTAAGATGATCAAAAATCAGTTCGTCATTAGGACTAACATAGTAACTGGGCAAATTTTTATAATAATCCGGACGAGGGTCTGCAGTATTGTACCAGTTTAACCTTGTGTTGCCTTCTTTACCAAAAACATAAAATAAAGATGATGTAATATTCGTTTTTTCGTTCAGCTTAAAATAATGGTTCAGGATAATTTCCGGTCGGTGGTTGTCCCTGATTCGTGAATTTCGTTTTTCTCCGTTTTGATAGCCCCAGTAAGAATTGTAGTAATGGTTGCCTGTTAAATCATAGGTTTCCTGAGTTGAAATACTCCTTTTACCCTGAACAGTAGGTGCTCCAAAGGCAACAAGCCCAATACTGTGTTTTTCATTAATTTTTTTCTCTAGAGAAACAAAATAACTCCCTCCGCTATAAAAAGTTCCATCAACATAGCCTTCATTAGACCATCGTGTAGAGGCCGAAACAGCAACAGCAAAACCATTACTCATTAAACCTGTAGAATGTGTTGCCATAACACGATGGACATAAGTTCGGTTAGCAAAGGCATAAGAAACTCTGGAACCTTTTCTGATGGCAGTTGCTCTTGCATTGATATTTGAAAATCCACCAATTCCACCAAAATTATAGGAAGAAGCACTTATTCCTGATTTAGATTCTTGGTATCGTGTAATGTCATTTAATCCACCCCAAAAAGCCCAGATGGCTCTTCCGCCTTCAGGGTTGTTAAGTGTTACGCCATTCATAGTAACATTAAAATTTTCAGAATCGTAACCTCTTACACGATATCGTGCAGCACTAAAGTTAAAGCCTGCAATGTTAGAAAACACATCTTTTGATGATTGTAAAAGCCCGGAAACATCCTGGGTTTCAACACCCTCCTCAAGACTCTCAAGAGAAGTAGTAAAAGTAGGAACACTTGTAGAGTCGTTACCTGATTTGACAGCAGAAGAATCTGTTTGTGCACTCAAAGATAAGTTTGCTAATATTAATGATGCCGATACTATTTTTAAAATTCTCATTTAACAACAAAAAAAGATATAAAAATAAAGCGGTTTGAAGTCAAAGCTTCATAGGGTGATCACTTTTTTTCTGTCTTATTACCAAAGGTAATTAAAACACGGCTCAAAATTAATCTTTATAATTTATAAAATCCTCAAAACCATTAAATTGTTAATAATTTTTTAACAATTTGGCTAGGATTACTTTTTATCAATTGATAACTCTTAGCATTATAATTGCTTACTTTGTAAAAAATAATAATAACAATGACGTTTTCAAAACACAGGTTTTTAACAATTCTTTGCCTGTTTCTATGGTATAAGATTTCTTTTTCTCAGGAAAATAAAAAAGATTATTTGGTTACTTGTATAGGGTTTTATAATCTCGAAAATTTATTCGATACGATTATTGATCCTGATACTAATAAAATTTTACAAGATGATTTTACACCTAAAGGACAAAAAGGATGGACATCTGAAAGATACCATGAAAAATTGAATCATATGGCTAAAGTAATTTCAAAATTAGGTAAAGAAGTTACGCCTGATGGAGTTGCCATGCTTGGGGTTGCTGAAATTGAAAATAAATCGGTTCTTGAAGACTTACTGAAAACAGACGATCTAAAAAACAGGAATTACAAAATTGTACATTACGAATCATCAGATAGAAGAGGAATTGATGTAGGATTTTTATATAACCCTAAATATTTTAAAGTTGAATCAAGTCGAAACATCAGGTTAACAATGCCGAGTAACCCTGATTTTCGCACCCGGGACCAATTATTGGTTAATGGCTATTTGAGCGGAGAGTTAATCCATGTAATTGTGGCACACTGGCCATCCCGAAGTGGTGGTGAAAAAAGAAGCAGGCCAAAAAGAGAAGCTGCAGCTGATTTGGGTAGGTCTATTATAGACTCAATATTGGCAAAGGAACCGGATGCTAAAATATTTTACATGGGTGATTTAAATGATGACCCTGTTGATTCGAGCGTAAAAAAACATTTAAAAACAGTGGATAAAAAAGATGAGGCAGATAAAAACATGCTATTTAACCCTTTTGAAAGTTATTTTAAAAAAGGAATAGGAACCTTGGCATACAGGGATGCATGGAATTTGTTTGACCAAGTTATGCTAAGTCCGGCTTTGACAAATAATGATTATTCGACTTATAAATTTTATAAAGCGACCATTTTCAGCAAGCCTTTTTTAATTAATTCTACAGGGCGATATAAAGGATATCCTCATAGAACTTATGCCGGAGGAGCTTATGTAGGAGGGTATAGCGACCATTTTCCTGTATATTTGTTCTTAATAAAAGAGAAAGCCGGTAAATAACCGAAAAATTATCATTTATCATGAGAAAAATACTTTTTATACTATTTGCCTTAACCGTTATTTTTGCAAAATCGCAAGACACCCTTACGGTAATGGGATATAATATTTTGAATTATCCTTTATCCAATTCATCAAAAGCAGACACCCTGAAACCTATCATTCAATTTATTCAACCGGACATTTTTATGATTACTGAGCTAACATCATCTACTGGAGCAACAACAATATTAAATGATGCCCTTAATGTTGATGGGGTGACGTATTATCAAAAAGCTACCTATTATAATGGGCCGGATACCGATAATATGCTCTATTACAATACAGATAAACTTACCTTATATAGCCAACATGAAATACCTACGGTGTTAAGAAATATAAGTGAATATGTGTTGTATTATAATAATTCTGCTTTAACTCCAACATCTGATACTGTTTTTATATACTGCTACATGGCTCATTTAAAGGCAAGTTCGGGTGCAGCAAATGAGCAACAACGTAATCAGGAAGCGGTATCATTAAAAAATTATATGGATACCAGAACCAATATTGAAAATGTTTTTTTAGGAGGAGATTTTAATTTGTACAGCAGTTCAGAAGCAGCTTTTAATACGATTTTAAACGGAGGAAATGTGTTGCTTTTTGATCCGATTTCTTCGCCGGGAGCATGGAACAGCAATTCTGCTTTTGCAGGTATTCATACCCAAAGCACAAGATCAGGAATATTGCCTGACGGGGGCTCTTATGGAGGGATGGATGATCGTTTTGATTTTTTGTTTGTTAATAATGATATTATGGTTGGAAACAGGAAGCTCACTTATCTTGCTAATTCCTATAAAGCTGTTGGAAACGATGGTAATCATTACAATAAATCCATAAATGCCACACCAACCAACACGGCCGTTCCAACAAATATTGCTGATGCTTTATATTACATGTCAGACCATTTGCCCGTAACCATGAAAGTACTGGTAGATGCCAATGTGGGTATTTCACAAGAGAATCAAACAGCTAACTGGAAAGGCTATTTTACACATGGAAAATTTTGGTTTACCTCCGAAAAACCTGAACAGGAATTAAAAGTTAGGGTTTACAATATGCTGGGGGAAATCGTACAAACAACAAGTTATCAAAACCGTAAAGATTTCAGTTTAAATACTAATAATTTGAAAACAGGATTGTATTTTGTTCAGGTAACATCTGCTTCAAAAAGAGCGTGTTTTAAAGTAATTAATCAGTAGTCTCTACCTTCAATTATTTTCTTAGCCTCCACTTTTTGTTTGGAGTTGAAGGTTGCTATTTTATTTTCTAAATCGGATGACAATTTTATTTTAGTTTTATAGAAATATTGGTGTAAATAACGGTACAATTCTTTTCTATCCAATTTGTAAGTAACAAGACGTTTTCTTGGGTAATAGGGTTTAATGCTTCTAAAAGGTTCTGTATAATTTTCTGATTGAGTTTTAATAGTAATAGTTTTTAAATTTTTATTATTAGTTATTAAATCCAGCCAAACAAAATATTGTGCAACAGTAATGGAAGAATTAGGGTAATAATCTTTAAAAGGATAAACAAAAGTTAGAGAAGAATCTTTTTCTGAATAAATTTTATAAGCATGTTGATGAAAATAATTGTATAATGCCCATTTTAAATTAGGCGTAGATGTATTATAACCTTCCGAAATGTAAGTTTTGTATTCATAATCTTTTTTCCTCCACGTGTTGTTGTAGTTTTCTTCTTTGCCGCAGCTCTTCTC
>CAYRAD010000110.1:0-7482 GCA_964422135.1 uncultured Vicingus sp. | reverse complement strand
ATGAGTGGCGCTGCCGGAGGTGGATTTGGTGGAGGTGGTATGAACATGGACGATATCTTTTCTCAATTCGGAGATATTTTCGGTGGAGCTTTTGGTGGAGGAGGCGGATTTAGTGGTTTTGGTGGAGGCGGAAGAGGACGAGGAAGAAGAGTTCGTAAAGGAAGTAATCTAAGAGTACGAGTAAAATTAAGCTTAGAGGACATCGCTAAAGGTGTTGAGAAAAAAATTAAAGTAACCAAACTTGTTAATGCTGAAGGAGTAACCACCAAAACCTGTACGCAATGCCATGGTACTGGTCAGGTTACCCGAATTGCCAATACCATTTTAGGACAAATGCAAACTTCATCTCCTTGCCCAACTTGTGGTGGAGACGGGCAACTTATTGACAAAAAACCTAATGGTGCCAATGCAGACGGACTCATCAAAAAAGAAGAAGTAATTACCATTGATATTCCTGCAGGAGTTGAAGATGGTATGCAGCTTTCTGTTACAGGAAAAGGAAATGCAGGACCAAAAGGAGGTATTCCGGGAGATTTAATTGTACTCATCGAAGAAATTCCTCATGAAACCATTAAAAGAGATGGTACTAATTTATTATATGACCTCTACCTCAATTTTGTAGATGCAACTTTAGGAACTTCAATGGAACTAAAAACAATTGACGGAAAGGTTAAAATTAAAATTGAACCCGGAACGCAAAGTGGAAAAGTTTTACGACTAAAAGGAAAAGGAATTCCTAATATTCAGGGTTATGGAAAAGGAGATTTTTTAATTTATGTTAATGTATGGACACCACAAAAAGTTTCGAAAGAAGAAAAAGCCGCTCTCGAAAAGTTAAAAGCTTCTCCTAACTTCAAACCAAATCCTACAAGTAAAGACAAAGGATTTTTTGATAGAATGAAGGATTATTTTAAATAATTTTAAGTCCCTCTTGGAGAAGAGGGATTAGGGAGATTGAACCTTTTGTAAATCAATCCCTCTAACTCCCTTCTCCAAGGGAGAAAAGAAATAGGATGATTTACAAAAGCACCATAGATTGCGTTAAAGACCTTGAAAAAAATGGCCAGTTAATTCGTATTACTGAAGAAGTTGACCCTAATCTAGAAATGGCAGCCATTCAATTACGAGTGTATGAAAAAAGTGGTAAAGCAGTACTTTTCGAAAACATTAAAGGTTGTGAATTTCAAGCAGTTTCTAATCTGTTCGGAACTGCAGAAAGATGTCGCTTTATTTTTAGAGACACTTTTGAAAAAGTTCAACAACTCATTGAATTAAAGAATGACCCAATTAAAGCATTAAAATCTCCACTCAAAAATTTAAGTATTGGTTTACTTTCTAGAAAAGCATTTCCAAAAAAGGTAAATGGGTTGCCATCTTACTTTAAAGAAACTACCATCGATAAATTACCATTAATTAAATGCTGGCCCAACGATGGCGGAGCTTTTATCACTTTACCACAAGTTTATTCTGAAGATCCCGAAAACCCAGGAATTGAAAATTCCAATTTAGGAATGTACCGTATTCAATTAACAGGAAACGATTACGAAAAAAATAAAGAAGTTGGTCTCCATTATCAAATCCACAGAGGAATTGGAGTGCATCAGACAAAAGCAAATCAACTAGGCAAACCTTTAAAAGTTTCCGTTTTTGTTGGCGGACCACCAGCAAACACCTTAGCTGCAGTTATGCCTTTACCAGAAGGTTTATCAGAACTAACTTTTGCAGGAGCATTGGCAGGCAATAAATTCAACTATACTTATGTAGATGGATATTGTGTTGCTACAGATGCTGATTTTGTAATTACCGGAGAAGTTCACCCTAACGAAACAAAACCTGAGGGTCCTTTTGGAGATCATTTAGGGTATTACAGTTTAACCCACGAATTTCCAGTTTTAAAAGTGCATAAAGTCTATCATAGAGAAAATGCCATTTGGCCATTTACAGTAGTTGGAAGACCACCACAAGAGGATTCGCAATTTGGAGCATTAATTCATGAACTAAGTGGAAGTGCTATTCAACATGAAATACCCGGATTGCACGAAATAAATGCTGTTGATGCTGCTGGTGTTCATCCTTTATTGTTAGCTGTCGGAAGTGAACGTTATACTCCCTACCTAGAGGAAAAACAACCGCAAGAACTCTTAACCATTGCCAACCACATTTTAGGTAAAGGGCAATTAAGTTTAGCCAAATATTTATTTATTGCTAATAAAGAAGATAATCCAACTTTAAGCTGCAACAACATTGCAGGTTTTTTTACCCATATTTTGGAAAGAGTTGACTGGACCAGAGATTTACATTTTCAAACAAAAACGACTATTGACACCTTAGATTATAGTGGAACAGCAATTAACCAAGGATCGAAAGTGGTGATTGCAGCTGTTGGAGAAATCAAGCAGAGCTTGAATGAAGAATGTAAAATGGAGAATGGAGAATTGGTAATACCAGGAGTTGTTGCATTAAATTTTAAAGAATTTACAACTTACAAAGCTGCAGAAAAAGAGATTGAAAAGCTGAGCTCATCACTCAACACTCAAAACTTAAAAGGAGTAATGATAATCCTCTTGGTTGATGATGCCACTCCCGATAGCTATCGGGATGTTGCTAAAAACCTCAACAACTTTTTATGGGTAACTTTTACACGAAGTAACCCAGCAAATGACATTTATGGAGTTGATAGTTTTACCAAACACAAACACTGGGGTTGTAAAGGTCCTCTAATAATTGATGCCAGAATAAAACCGCATCATGCTCCACCACTTATTAAAGATGCAGAAATTGAAAAAAGAGTGGACGAACTAGTTAAGAATGGCACGTTAAAAGAAATTTAATCCTAATATAACGTATAGCGTTAGTGTTTAATCAATTCCTTAATTTTTTGGTTTATCAATTTAGTGGATTCTTTTGTTACACCTGCTTCTTTTGCATAGTGAGTCCAGTTAACACAGATGGATTTAACTTGTTGAATAATGTCAACTCCATTTTTAACCGAAAACTCATTTGCTAACGTTAGTAATTGTTTTTCTTCAGGAAATTTACCTTCTCCAGCAACAGTAGTACAGTGCATTCCGTGAGATGAAGAAGAAAAAGTAAGATCGTAAGCTGGAGCTAATTTCCAAGCCCCATCTTTATTCATTAAAAATGAAAAGTTCTTACTGTGGTCATCTCTGTTGTGGCTATAAATATTAAAAGCTGCCATTTTCAATACTTTTTCATAAGCATATACATCTTTTTCTAATTGAAAAGTAACATCCATCAAATGCCCATAATCCATGCTGCTTCTTCTAAAATTATCGTGAAGCAAACCACATGCTGAATGCATGTGTATTCGATTTACTCCCTCGCGATCAAATCTTTTTGTGCCAAAATACTTTTTGCCAGATGCACTAGAAAATAACTTACATTCATTCATCTCTATCCCTGCATCCATTGCCATTTTATAATAGGCATATTCTATTTGAGCAATATCCTGTAAATCGGTTGAAGAAGGAAATTTTATAATCCAATGTTCGTAATTTTTAGGTAATTGATCATCTCCATGAATCAAACGGTCGGTTTTTGAATCATATCCTACAAATATTTTAGGTCTTGCACCACCTGACGACCCTCCTAAGTTATAAAGTTCTTCAATTATTTCAATGCTTGTCCCCTCATAGACTTTATCTATCTCATTAACAATTGCGTCTAAATCGGGTATGCTTTTTTTATTTTCAACTAATTCTTTCTCGGGTCGAAAAATTAATGCCCCCATGCCATTACTTCCAACATACGACAACCTATCGAGTGGCGAAACTTCTGCAGGTAAAATACCTTTTGATAATAACTTCCTGTCTAACAAAAGTCTTCCCCAACCATCTGGAAGTGAATCATTGAAAACACCAAACAAACCATCAAAAGGTTCTTGATCAGCCTTATTAAGATTATTATTTAATGGCAATTTAAAAGGCGATATTTCTAATCCTAATTTTATAAAATCGGTATAATATTTAAAGTAAATGTCTCCGTCTTCTACCAGTTCTCCTAATTCAATTTCCTCTCCAGAAAATTGAATAGATACAATTATTTTTTTAATCTTTCTCATTATTTTCTAGTCTTATCGGAAAATAAACGATCTATATTTTTATCGTTATTTAACTCTAATATTGTTTCCAGTTCACTTAACCTGTCTAACACATTCAATATTTTTAATAAAGATTCTAAAGATACTTGTCCTGTTTGCTCAAACCTTCTTAAACTTCCTATCGAAACCCCTGATTTTTTAGCTAAATCGTACTGAGATAAAGATTTCTCTTTTCTCAATGCTTTTACTTTAGCTGCTATCTCATGCAAAATGTCTAAGGATGTTTTCGTTAAACTATATTTACCCATAAAGTATTAATATATTAGTATTTTTAACAAATATACGTTTTTATTACTAATATTTTAGTAATATTGATTGATTTAAAAAAATGAACGATTGAATAGTTTAAGAGCAGATGACTCTCCTCCTTATCATTCTGAGTAATATTTTGTGTTTTTCATTATATTAGAATAAAAGACTTTCATTAAAAACAACAAATCACTCCTATTTTACTATGTCTTTCATTTAAATAAGAAATTAAGGAGTAAATTCCATATTCATCAATTCTTCCGTAACTTGGTCATTTATTTTAAACTCTTCCGCCTTTATATAATAAGCTGTATAGTCAATCTGAGTGTATTTATTAAACTCCTCATCACTTAAATAATAATCAGATTCTTGATTTTGATTTAATACATAATAAAAAATATATAAACCTAATCCTAAAATTAATGAAGCTGCAATAGAACGATAATAAATTCTCTTGGATCGAGTATGTTTTTTTTGAAAAACTTGTCGCAATTGAGGTAAAGTAGATGGAGATAAATTTAAAGTTTCATTTTCTGATTTAACTGCACTGGATAGTTGTTGATAGAATACTACACTCTCTCGGTATTCTGCTTCAGTTATTATAGCTAAAACGTATTTTTTTTCATCTTCATTTAAAGCCTCAAATGGCTTTGTTTTAAGAAGCATTTCCAATCGTTCGGTTAGTTGTGTTTCCATTATCAATAATAGTTTTTAAATTCTTTTAATTGTTTTGACAACGTTTTTATTGTGTAAAACAATCTTGATTTTACAGTCCCCTCAGCACATTTCATAATTGCACTTATTTCTTTTATAGAAAGTTCTTGTTGGTATCTTAATATAAATGTTTCTTTATGATTTTCTCCTAACTTATTTAATTCCGATAATAATAATTGATTAAAATAATCAATGTCATGCTGTGTTGTATTCTCAAAAACATTTTCATTTGAGGCAATTTTATATTCCTCTATAAAATTTTGTCTATTTTCATTTTTGCGATACTCATTTTTACACATATTGTAAGCCAAGGTGTAAATCCAAGTAGAAAATTTTTGATTAGTGTTAAATTTTTCGGGATGTTCTATAATTTTTAAGAATAACATTTGAACATAATCATTTGCTTTATCTTGATCTTGATACAGTTTGGAGTAGAAGAAATGCAGCATTTTTTTTGCATACCTATGGTATAACTCATTAAAGGCTTGTTCTTTTCCTTTAGTAATAAAAAGCATTAACTCTTCATCAGAGCTAATGCTATAATTGTATTGAATTCTAAATCTCAATGACTATTCTTCAAAAGAAGAATTAGATGGTTTCGTTAATAAAGTCTTTCCTGTACTTTTCTCTTCTTTTTTAACTTCTTCAAATTTTAAATCATCAATCCAAACTTTACCTGTTTCATCTAATAAAACTCCATAATTTATAGATGTACTATTTTTAGGTACATCCAAAATAATCTCGTACTTAGTCCAAGGAGTTGTCCCTTTTATTTTCCTATCTCCCATATTGTCAAAACTCAACGAGTGGCCTTTCTGACCATCAACTCTCATCCACATGCCAACCCAACTTACAACATCTTGAGTTTTAATATAACCTGATAACTTTAATTTTTTTCCTAAATAATTTTCAGCAGAAAAACTTTGCATTATAGTGCCAAATTTGTGGTTAACCTTTTTTATTGATTTTAAATACGCAACACGACCTCCGCGTTCAGTATCTTTCTCAATTCCTATTTGATAAGACTCTCTTTCGCTTCCTGCAATAAACCATCCTTTTACTTGTTCTGATGTAAAAGAAAAACTCGATAAAGCAATAATGATTAAACTAATAGTTGTTTTCAAATTCATTTTCATAACGTATATTTTTAAGTTTATAAAAACTAATACACTTCAAAATCAAAAAGGTTCAATTTCAATTCAGTTTTTTCCAATAAAGTGTTAATATTAGTATGATTTTTCCCAGTCTTTGTAAACGGGTTCATACCCTTGTTTCTTTATCATTTCATCTATACGTTTTGTACTTCTTGCATCAGATATTTCAAACTGTTCCAAAGATTGAGGCTCTACTACATAACCACCCGGATTGGTTTTACTTTCTGCACTAATTGTAGTTGCTCCAAGTTATCATGCTAGTAAACTTTTCCAACCATTCTCATACCCTTCTTTAATTAAATCTTTCAATGTAGATTTGTCAATATCTGCTAACTTGTTGATGTACAAGCAACCTTTACCGGTTTTGTGTTTCCCTAATTTATTTAATAAATTTTGAGCTTTAGAAATATCACACCCCATTAAATACAGTGATATATTGGCTTTTCGTGGAGAAAATCCTACTTTAAACCAATCTCCTTCTCTTCCACTAGCATATTTGTAATGCAGATCTCCAAAGCCAACAATACTTGTTCCCCACAATTTAGGTTCTTCTTTGGTAATGCTTTTCATCATTTCTAGTATTTCAAAAGCATCCTTTCTTTTTCCTTCATGTTCTACCAAATTAATATAATCTTCAACACTTTCTTTTGTTTTTTTGGTTTTATTTTCAGCCATAATTGAATGTGATTTTGTGTTATTCAAAAATAAACAAAAGGAAATAAAAAAGCTCCCCTTATCTGGGGAGCTATAATTTAACATAATTATAATTAAGTCGAACTAAAACTTCATGGTTAACCCAAACAAGAAATGTGTTCCTGCTTGTGGGTAATAAAAATTCTCTGTTACTAAATCAGTTGCAATATAACTGTATGTATATCCATTACTACTATACATGGTGTTTAATATGTTATTAGCCATTACATTAATTGTAAGCTCTTTTAAGCTTTTAGGAAACAAGGTATAAGAAATTCTGGCATCCACTGTTTGGTAAGCAGCTATTGTCCTACTTTTATTGGAAGTGTTATCCAAATATTGCTCACTAACGTACTTCGTTTGTAGTAGGATATTCAGTGCTTTTATTGGCATGTATTCAATAGAAGCTGCTGCAATAATGTTTGGAGAAAAAGCTATATCCGTATTGGTATAATTATTTTCTACAACAGCCGTATTATTCCAATCGGTATAATCATACAGCACTTCTGTAAAGTTTTGTATTTTGTTTTGAGAGTAGGTTCCATTCAAGTT
>CAYRAD010000109.1:0-7506 GCA_964422135.1 uncultured Vicingus sp. | reverse complement strand
GGTTGCATACCCGTTTGTTTTAATTGATTTTCATGAGCTTGACTTCTAAGATATTCATAATTATCATCAGCTTTATCACCAATGAATTCTTCACCCCAATAACCATTATTATTTTGATTATATAATAACCATTGAAGAACATCATAAATGTATGTTCCATCTTGATTGTTTATTGCCACATCTTCATCATCCATTAATTTTTCAATACCTATTTCTCTTTTAGCACTTGTATTGTGTTCAACGATTGCATTTAAACCACCCATAATTTGCTTAACTTTATCATTACTTAATGACTCTGATAAGTCTTTTAAGTTATAATAAATTTCTTCACACAGTTCATCATTAACAAATTCAATAAAAGAAGTGTCATTATATTCTTTATTAAACAACCTCTTTTTAAAATCGTCAAAAGTCAATGTTTCTTCGTTGAAGAAAGCATCATCAATAATATTTTTCTGTTCTTCCATATCTTTATCTTGTATAGACAGAAGTAAATCTCTAAAGGCTTTTGCTTTAAACTTCTTACCTTTTTCTCCCCCAAACTGGTCTACATATCCATCAGAAAAAATATAAATAGCATCTTCTTTTTGCAGATCAAATTCATTTGTAGTATATGGAAGCATACTATCGAATTTTCCGACAGGTTGTTTATTAGCTTTAGTTTCTATTATTTCTCCTTTTCTAATAATCCAAAGAGGATTGTGGGCTCCAGCATACTGCAGCTTGTTTCCTTTCAAAGCACAAAGTGCAATATCCATCCCATCTTTCACCTCCTCATCTGACTTCTCGAATTCTTGGATAACTATATCTCTTACTTTATCCAATATCTTTCCTGGATCTATTAAATCATTTTCTCTAACGCTTCTGTTTAACGCATTATTACAAACAACACTTACCATTGCTCCAGGAACTCCATGACCTGTGCAATCTGCTGCTGCAAATAAGATTATTCCATCTCTATGCTCCATCCAATAAAAGTCTCCAGCGACAATATCTTTAGGTTTGTACAATATAAATGACTCTTTTAGATATTCTTTAACAAGTCTATTAGGAGGTAAAATGGCAGTCTGAATTCTTTTCGCATAACTAATGGAATCAAGAATTTCCTGATTCTTTTCCTCTACCATTTGCATTTGCTCCTCCACTTTATCTTTTTGTGATTCAATAATTACATTCTTTTCATTTACTCTTTTGTTACTATTAAATAATATAGCTGCTATCATTAATAATAGAATTACTCCTGCTACTCCTCCTGTAGTATAAATCTTTTGTTGTTGAATTGCTCTTTTATTTTGTTCTTCAACTAATATCTTTTCTTGATAATTATTAAGACTATCCGAAAGTGACTTTTTAGCATATTTAAATTTCATTTCTTTTTGAGTAAATGCCCTAGCATTATCTTCATTTTTTATCGAATCTTTTAAATTGATAAATTTTTTATAATATGAAAACCCTTTTTTAGTATTCCCTATTTTTTCATAAGACTTGGAAAGATATTCTAAATCTTCTATCGCAATTCCCGTAGCATTAATTTCTTCTGCAATTTTTAAAGACCCTATCAGTAATGGTATGGCTTCGTTGTATTTTTTTTGCTCATATTTCAGTACCCCTAAATTGCCACTCACCATAGAGACACCTTCCTTATCTTCAATTGATTCTTTTATTGGAAGAGCCATTGTTAATAAACTATCTGCTTTTTGATATTCTTTAATTAAAATATATACTGCACTTATATCATTATATGATGCAGATATACCATATAAATCTTGTGAGTTTTTTCTGATTTTAAGAGCAACATGATGATATTCTAATGACTTTTCGTACTCTTTTAAATAAAAATATTCATTAGCAAGATTATTAGCAATAGTAGCTTTACGAATTGAGTTTTCTGATTTTTCAGCTAATTTAAAAGCCTTAATAAAATAATCTATTGCTGTTCTATGATCTCCCATAACTCGGTAAGTTAACCCAAGAACATTATAAGCGCTACCTATTTTTGTAGAATCTTTCTTTAGTTCACCTATCTCTAATCCTTGCAATCCATACTCTATTCCTTTGTTGTAATCGCCAAGAATATGATAGGAATTGCTTAGTTGCATTAAAGCTCTAAATTGTTTTTCCTCATCATTTTTCTTCTTTGCTAAACCATAAGCCTTTTTAGCAAATTCAATAGCTTTTACTGCATCATTATAACCATAACTAAAAGATATTTTTAATAAAATTTCAAACTGCTCTTCATCAGAATTAAGTGTAGATAATTCATTTTTTAGACTATCTATAATATTATTATTTTTAGCTATAAGACTAAAAGAGAATGTAAAAAAGAAAATCCACAAAAATAACTTCACTAAAAATGTGACTTAATTAATGATTAATCAATTATTAATTTTTTTGTTTCCATTTGTACTCCATCTATACCGTTCACTGTAATTAAATAAATACCACTTTTTAATTCATTGGTATTTATTTGAGTATTTTCTTTCAAAGGAAAACTCTTGACAATTCTTCCCATCATATCAATAATTTTTACTACATAATTACTTGATTCATCAAAACTAAATAAAATATTTTCTCCTCTCTTTATGGGGTTCGGATAAATTTCCATGATTTCTAAATCACTATTATCTTCAATATTTACGGTATTTCCTGGTACACATTGATTAAACAACAAGTAGTTTCTTAATCTTTCATTTAACCCATTATTTCCTTTTGGATCATTAGCTGTAGGTCTAAATTCCTCATAACAATAGTATTGCCAATTCAAGTTATTTTGATCAAAAAGATTCACTAAATCGCAAATGTATTCATAGCCTTGCATTTGATTGTTGCTATATTCATAATTGGCTCGCCATGGTGCCCATTCTCCAATATTGATAGGCACATTGGCACTTTGATAAACAGCCATCATCGCAGCCAAATCAACTGCTAACCAACTTTGATTGAATGGAGTTGCCTGTGTCGCTCCTTCTGCTACAAATGTTTGTAGAGGATCATTGTACTGTACAGTGGGAGTACATCCTGTTTGATTGTAGCATTGTAAGGTATAAGCTAAAGGATCGTAATAATGGAAATCATACATTATATTATTATCGTTAACGAAAAACATTTGTTGAGTTAAATCCCAAAAAGGATACAATTGATTATTTACATCTATAATACCATAAGCATATTCAACAATTATTAAGTGGTTTTGATCCACAGTTCTAATAGTATCAATTATTCGTTGAGCTAAATTGCTCCATGCTTGTATGGAATCAACAGGAGTGGGTTCATTTAATAAATCATAAGCTGCTATAATGGTATCATTCTTATAGCGCTGAGCAATATTATACCACATATCTACTAAACGGTCTTGGTAGGAGAGATTAGTCCATAAATTAGGAGCATTGTTGGAGTTTTGTAAACCACCTTGTGCAACATGCATATCTAAAATTAAAAACATATTGTATTGTTTTGCCCAAGTAATATTTTGGTCTATAAAATTCCAGCCGCTTTGTTTATACACATAAGGATTACCATTATCTTCAAATTGTCGATAATTCATGGCTGCCCGAACAGTATTAAAGCCAACTTGGCTAGCATCAATGTAATAATTTTGTCCGCCAAAAACTGTATCTCTTGGTACTCCTAAATCATTAGGATCATCAATTATCCAATTACCAGTTAGGGTATCTTCTAACCAAAAATCATTAAAATTAATTCCTCGTAAATTAATATTAGTGTTATTTTGTCCATAAATTAAATCTTGCCCATTGGCATGTAGAAAATTTTGAGCGGGTTGTGCTTTTAAATGCGATGATATTAGAATACCAAATAAGAATACAAGGAGTAATTTTTTCATAATTTTATTTTTTAAGTATTTAACGTATTTTATTTGACAAAGTTTTGAATTTTATTGTAGTTACACTATGCCTCTTAAGGATGGAACAGAAACAGACATATCCCTCTTTAGGGTTAGGGAAGTTATAAATCAACTTAATAGAACTAGAAAAACTAAAGGAAACAGAAATCCTATAAGCATTAATTTCCAACCATATTTTTTAAACCCATATTTCCCCTTTGGGGAAAACATAGACGAAATGGTTATAATTAATAAAGAAACTGCAAAAAGATCAGAATAATAAATCCAAAATTTATTGGTGCTAACATGGAGTTTAGTCATGTGTCCTAATATGGGCGTAAGTTTAAATTTTTTAACATTTCATTTCCAAGATAATGTATTAATTGTTACTTCAACATTTTTGAAAGAAATCCATAGTATATTATTATCCACATTATAAGCTCTTAATTGGTCATTAATACCTAGTTTATTAATTATCTTTCTTATTGTTTTATCACTTATTTCTTTACTTAACAACCTCTTTGAAATAGTAATGTTGTATGATTCATATTCGTAATTAAGTGGATACCTAATCGCTCTGTGATTCATAAAAATTCCTGAAATAGAAAATGTAATGATCAATCCAATATAAAAATAACCTAAATCCCTATGCAAACTTTTAAATGAAATTTTCATGATGCAAAGGTTTGTAGTTAATTACAAAAAAACCATAGATTTTAAGCATGAAATAAGAGTGAAGAACTACCTCTTTAGGAGGAGTTTTTAATCTGTTAAACCATTAAGGATAGCATATTTTACTAAACCAGCCAAATTTTTAACTTTTAACTTAGAAATTAAATGTTTGCGATGTGTTTTAACAGTAAATTCAGTAATAGAAAGAGTATCTGCTATTTCTTTTGTGGTCAATTCTTTGGTGATTAGCTTTAAAATTTCTATTTCTCTGTTCGTTAACTGGTGATTGGTTTTATTAAAAGAATCAGTATAAGTTGATTTTGTTTTAGCATCTATTATATTTAAAGCAACATCACTACTAAAATATTTTTCTCCATTACAAACCGTATCAATAGCAGTTTCCAATTCACTTTTATTAGTGTTTTTTAGGACATAACCATGAATACCAATTTTAATTAATTGGGTAACGAGTTCTTTTTCTATGTAGCTCGTTAAAATAATAATTTTTGTTTGAGAATATTTTAAAGCAATCAGTCTAGCAGTTTCGATACCATTTAATTCTGGCATATTGATGTCCAATAAAACAACATCGAAATCATTTTCTTTTAATTTTTGAAGGGTTTCTTTTCCATTATTTACCGTTGCTTTTACTTTTATAAAAGAGTGGTTATTAAACATAGCAATCAAACCATCGATAAACAGTTGATGATCGTCAGCAATTAATATGTTTATGATTTTATTCATTTACAATTGGTATTTCAATTACAATAGTACATCCTTTTCCTTTATTAGCATCAAAAACTGTTTCTCCTCCTAAATAAGCTATCCTTGTTTCAATATTTTTAAGCCCTAATCCTTTTTTAATTAATGCTGGGTTAAAGCCTTTACCATCATCCTCAATAATTAAAGAAATACTTGAATCATCTTTCATTAATTGAATATTTACATTTTTAGCATCAGAATGTTTTATAATATTATTAACTGCTTCTTGAATTACCCTATAAATAATGATTTCGGTTGTATCTTTTAAGCGAATATTCAGTTCAATGCACTCGAAATTAATGTCAAATAAATGGTTTTCATTCACTTTATTTACAAAGTCACTTATAGCCGCCTTTAAACCTAATTTAACAAGTATACCTGGCATCATGTGGTGAGAAATGGTTCTTAAGTCAGTACAAACTTCATCAACTAAAGCAATGGAATTACTTAATAATTGTGTGTCTGATTCAATTAATTGGTGTTGAACGGTATCTAAATTTACTTTAATAGTTGACATTAAACTTCCTAATCCATCATGTAATTCGGAGGAAATTCTTTTACGTTCATTTTCTTGGGCATTAACTATTGCGTTTAATAATTCTTCTTGTTGGTGATTTATTTTATCTAATAAAACTTGACGCTCTTCTAATTGTTTTTGTTTCTGATTCATTCTTACCCTTTTGTAAATTAGAAACAATACGATTAATATTAGTATTACTCCTCCAATGATGGTATAACGTAATGTTTGTTCTTTAGTAAGTTCCAATTGTTTAACTTCATTTTGTTTTTCAAGCATGGCTATAGCTTGCTCTTTTTTCTCTGACTCATATTTTGCTTCCATTTCTGTTAAGTGTCTAGCTGTTTCTATTTGAAACAAACTATCTTTCATCACATTATACTGAAGTTGGTATTGATACGCTTTTTGATAGTTCCCTATTTTTGAATAAATATCAGCTAACAATTTTGTAGCATCTTTTATATTATCTGGAATTCCTGCAGTTTCTCCTAATCGTAAAGATCTCTTTCCATAGCTAAGAGCTTTAGTATAATTCTCTTGCTGAAAGTAAATACCTCCTACATTATTGATTGTTTGAGCCAAATTAACACTATCGCCAATCGCTTCTTTTATCCTTATACTTGCTTGATAATAAAATAGGGCACTATCAATATTTTGCTGAGCATCATATAACCCCCCAATGTTGTTATACGTAATTCCAACTCCTTGTTTCCATCCTATTTCTTTTTTAATAGCTAAACTTTGATGAAAGAACCATAATGCGCTATCTAATTGACCTGTTAATTGTTTGATATGACCAATATTATTTAACGATTCAGCTATATCACGTTTTAAATTTTCTGCCTTTCTTATTTTGAGTGATTTTCTATAAAATTTTAGAGCTAATTGATATTGTGCTTCCGTATCATAAACAAAACCAATATTATTATACAATCGAGCAATCTGTTCAGGGTAATTTAATTTTTCATAGGTTTTTAATGCTTTATAATAAGTTTTTAGTGCTTCTTGTAATTTACCTTCTCGTTGTAATACGTAAGCAATATTATTCAAATCACTTGCTATATCTTCTAGGCTATTCAATTTTTTATCTATTTCTAGACACCCGTTAAAATAGTAAGCTGCAAAATCGTAAAACCCTTTATTCATATAATAAAAACCTATTTCATTGAGAGCATAAGCTTCTCCCTCTTGGTAATTAATTTTTTGGGCTGACTTTAAAGATTCTATAGCAAATTTTAATGCTTGAGCTTTGTTGTTACTTTGGATTTTACTGGAAATTTGATTTAATAAATCTATACGTTCCTTAGTGTCTGATGGCAATATCTCCAATTGGTCAATTAAAGAATCTATTTTTTCGGAATTCTGGGAATAGGTGTATTTGGAAAAGATAAATACTACAATTAGGATAAGTATGAATATACGATTCTGCTCCATTTTATAAAAGTAATACTAAAATTAATTATTATTCCGAAACGGAGTTTTTAGATTCTAACTTCTTAACAACAAAAAGTCTTCCATCCTTTTCCAGAAAGGCTTTTTTGTACTGCTAATGGTACAAAGGTCGAATTTTTTATTGGAAAATGATTTAAAATCTTTGATGTTTATGTCTTAGTTTATCAATCAAGAAACAGGAAAAGTTTTTGACAAATTGGGTAATTGGAATCCGTATGATTAAAATTATATGGAATTGCTATTTTATTTTTAATTATTCAGA
>CAYRAD010000108.1:0-7512 GCA_964422135.1 uncultured Vicingus sp. | reverse complement strand
TTAGCAGTTTCATCTGGTTGAGATGAATACCTTTTATTTATCCCACACTGCTTATAAATATCTTGAGAAGTTATTTTAGTATTTCTATCACCTCCATACTTATAATACTCTTCAATAATTTGGTTATTATCGTAAGATAAATTGGGCAAATAATAACTTATGGTATTTATATAAATCAATTTTTTTTAAAAATTTAGAATAAAGGTAGTATTCTTTAAATAGTAAAACAAATGTACTTTTGAGAATGAATTTTATATTTTTTAAAATTAAATTTATCAAAAATATTTTCATTATAATTAGTTTTCCACAACATTAAAAAATCGACAGCTATAATCTTACTTTTGCTGCATGAGCTATTTAGATGAACTGAACACTTCCCAAAAAGAAGCCGTAAAAGCGACTGAAGGACCGGTAATGGTTATTGCAGGAGCAGGTTCAGGAAAAACCAGAGTGCTCACTTATCGTATTGCCCACCTCATCAATAAAGGTGTTGATCCCTTTAACATTCTGGCGTTGACTTTTACCAATAAAGCTGCCCAAGAGATGAAAGATAGGATTGGAAAAATTGTTGGCTACAACGAAGCTCGTAATATCTGGATGGGAACTTTTCACTCTATTTTTGCTCGCATCCTTAGAAGTGAATCAGAAAAAATTGGTTACCCACATAATTTTACCATTTACGACACACAAGATTCTAAAAATCTGATTAAAACCATTTTAAAGGAACAAGGTTTAGACGATAAGGTTTATAAAGTTAACCTGGTTTACAATCGAATTTCATCGGCAAAAAATAACTTACATTCTGCTGCTGCTTACATAAATAATACAACTATTCAATCAGAAGACAGGCAATCGGCAAAACCAAAAATCGGTTTGGTCTATCAAATTTATGAAAGCCGTTGCTTTAAAGCCAGTGCAATGGATTTTGATGACCTGTTATTCAAAACCAATATTTTGCTTCGTGATTTTCCGGAAATATTGAATGATTACCAGCACCGTTTTAAATACATTTTAGTAGATGAGTATCAGGATACCAACTTTTCTCAATATATTATTGTGAAAAAATTAGCAGCAGCGTTCGAAAATGTTTGCGTAGTTGGTGATGATGCACAAAGTATTTATGCGTTTAGAGGAGCAAACATTCAGAATATACTCAATTTTAAAAATGATTATCCCGATGTAAAAACCTTTAAGCTAGAACAAAATTATCGCTCTACTAAAAATATCGTTAGTGCTGCCAATTGTGTAATCGATCAAAATAAAGATCAGATAAAAAAAGAAGTTTGGACTGAGAATGATATAGGAAATAAAATAAAAGTTCACCGTGCAGCTACCGATAATGAAGAAGGAAAAATTATTGCCAACCTGATTTTCGACACACAATTAGCCAAACAGGCACACCCTAAAGATTTTGCCATTTTATACAGAACCAATGCTCAATCCAGAGCAATGGAAGAAGCATTGAGACGAAAAAATATTCCTTATAAAATTTATGGCGGCTTATCCTTCTATCAGCGAAAAGAAATAAAAGACTTACTTGCCTATTTCCGTTTGGTGATTAACCCTAACGATGAAGAAGCTTTAAAAAGAGTTATCAATTATCCTGCACGTGGAATTGGAAACACTACACTCGAAAAAATAACCATTGCTGCTAATAACAATCAAAAAAGTTTTTGGGAAATAATCACCCATTTAAACCAAATCAATATCGGAATTAATAGCGGAACACAAACTAAAATTGAAGACTTTGTTGCAATGATTCAAAGTTTTGCTTCCCAGTTAAATAGCAAAAATGCTTACGATTTGGGAAATGAAATTGCTACCACCACCGGAATTTTAAAAGAATTCTATTCTGACAAATCTCCTGAGGGAATTAGCAGATACGAAAACATTCAGGAATTGTTAAACGGTTTGAAAGAATTTACTGAAACCGAAAATGATTCCGATAGCTATCCGGATGAAGAAGATGTAACCCCCAGAGGGCTTGTTGAATTTTTGCAGGATGTTGCACTTTTAACCAATGCAGACAATGAAAAAGATGAAGACCGAGATAAAGTTACTGTGATGACCATACATTCTGCAAAAGGATTAGAATTCCCTTATGTTTTTGTTGTTGGCTTGGAAGAAAATCTTTTTCCTTCTCAAATGTCATTAACATCAAGAGCAGATTTGGAAGAAGAACGTAGGTTGTTTTATGTAGCTATTACCAGGGCAGAAAAAGAAATTCATCTTTCTTATGCTTCAAGCAGGTACAAATGGGGGTCACTCATTTTTTGCGAACCAAGTCGATTTATTGAGGATATCAAGGAAGACTACTTAGAATATACTTTTCAAAAAGGAAGTAACTCCTTTCAGGAATCGAATGAAGATTTCGGAGATGACTTTTTTGAACGAGACCGATATGCATCAAAAAATAAATATGGCAATAGAAAAAATTCCATGCCTTCTAAAAAATCGAAACGAAGTGGATATCGTGCAACTTCTGCAGGAACTAATCCGCCTAAAGTGATACAAACCATACCTAAAAATTTAAAAAAAATTAGCAACTCAAAATTAGCGAGTGCGGCTGATAGTGCCATAAATCTTGACCTTCAAAAAGGAATGATGGTCAACCATTTAAAGTTTGGGAATGGAGTGATAGAAAATTTAGAAAACGGAAAAGCCACCATTAATTTTCAAAACATTGGCAATAAACAATTACTTTTAAAGTTCGCTAAGTTGACAATCGTTAAATAGTTATTTATTGGTAAACTATTTTTTTTAAAGTTTTAGGTTTTGTTTTGTTTATACCAATCCCTAAAAGATTAATATCTAAACTTGTTTGGTTGTTATACGGATAGGCATTGGTAGTAGGTTGTTCTTTGGCTAAAGCCAAACTATCGTTTTGTGCTAAACCAACTAATGGCATGATAAAAATTAACATGTAAATAACTTTTTTCATAATTAAATGGTTTAAGTCGTTAACATTATTTACCTATTTTTATCCTGTAAGAAATAAAAGATGTTGTGATAGAGGTAAAACGATTACCATCATCTTCTACTATACCAATATCTATATTAGTACCTATTAAAGATTTTTTGGAAATATGATAAAATAATTGAAATGAAATACCTCCATAGGGAGAGGTTTTATAATAACTGAGAATCTTTGCTATTTTCCCTAATCCAGTAAAGTCCCATTTTTCAGAAATCGAATAAGATAAGCCCAAATTAAAGCTAATTGTTTCAACATAACCACCATTAGTTTTATAACTTTTATAATTCCTTTCATAAAAAATAGGTGAATAATTTAAAATATACCCACCACGAGTACCATAAGTAAGAGCGAATTTATCATTGATAGTTTTATGAATAGTAAATCCTAAACCCAACAAATTAACATCTAAGTTTAGGCGATTGTTATACGGATAGGCATCGGTAGTAGGTTGTTCTTTGGCTAAAGCCAAACTATCGTTTTGTGCTAAACCAACTAATGGCATGATAAAAATTAATATGTAAATAACTTTTTTCATAATTAAATGGTTTAAGATAGTAACATTACTTGCCTATTTTCATCCTGTAAGATATTAAAGAGTTTGTGATAGAGGTAAAACGATTACCATCATCTACAAAAACAGGTTTACCTGCAACTTTTATATCTTGTTCTTTGGTTAGATTTTTTGTATTGTAACACTGTCTTTAATAATTACTGTACTATCTTTCTGAACTGTACCACTTAGCTTTGTATCTTCAATTTAGCATTAGAAAGTGAATCAAAAGAACTAATCTATCAAATTTAAATTGACTACACTAATTTATTTTTACGGCTTACTTGTCAAACACACTTTAAAATAAATAATTACCTTTGGGCATCTCAAACTCAATATTATTAAATGAACACTATAGAAGAAAAAGACTACAACACCAGAAGAACTCATATGGTAATCCCAGAATATGGAAGAAATATTCAGAAAATGGTAGAACATGCCATTACCCTTGAAGATAGAGATGAACGAAATAAAATGGCTAATGGTATCATTAGTGTGATGGGACAATTGAACCCTCATTTAAGAGATGTTGCCGATTTTAAGCACAAACTATGGGATCATTTATTTATTATTTCTGATTTTAAACTGGATGTGGATTCTCCTTATCCACTACCTAATAAAGAAGTTATTTTTGAGAAACCAAAAAAAATGGACTATCCTAAAACAGAAAACAGGTTTAAGCATTATGGCAAATCCATTAAGGACCTCATCGATGCCGCAGTAAAATATGAAGAAGGTGATGAGAAAAACGCGTTAATCGGTATTATCGTTAATTTAATGAAAAAAACCTACCTCACCTTTAACCAGGATTCTGTTGAAGACACACAAATTCTGGCCGACCTTAAACTCATCTCGAAAGGACAATTACACATTCCTGAATCTGTTCAGATTATGCTAACCAGTGACATCCTCTCCATGAATAAAAAGAAAAAAACCAACTCTAATAGTAGATCCAATAAGCAATCACAAAAAAAACAGAACTATAAAAAACGTAGATATTAAAAATGGCTACTTTTAAGATTAAAGGTGGAAATCGTTTAAAAGGTGAATTGATTCCACAAGGTGCAAAAAATGAGGCACTTCAAGTTGTTTGTGCAGTATTACTAACCCCCGAAAAAGTTACTTTAAGTAATCTTCCTTTCATTAGAGATGTCAATTTTTTAATCGATTTATTAGAAGAACTAGGTGTTAAAATAGAACGTGAAGGAAACGGAACGGTTCATTTTCAAGCAGATGATATTAATTTGGAGTACCTGCAAAGTGATCAGTTTAAAAAAAGAGCAGCTTCTCTGAGAGGTTCCATCATGATTATGGGACCACTTTTGGCAAGGTTTAAAAAAGCATACATGCCCAAACCTGGAGGCGATAAAATTGGAGCAAGACCATTAGACACTCACTTTTTAGGATTTTCAAAACTTGGAGCCACCTATTCTTACGATACAAAATCTGGTATCTATTCCTTAAAAGCAGATAATTTAGAAGGAAAATATATTTTGCTTGACGAGCCTTCAGTTACAGGAACAGCCAATATTGTGATGACAGCCGTAATGGCAAAAGGAAAAACGACCATTTACAATGCAGCTTGTGAGCCCTATTTGCAACAGCTTTGTGCCATGTTGAACAGCATGGGAGCAAAAATTGCTGGAGTGGGGTCTAACTTATTAACAATTGAAGGTGTTAATGAATTAGGTGGATGTGAACATCGCTTGTTGCCCGATTTTATCGAAATTGGTTCTTTTATTGGTTTAGCCGCCATGACTCAATCTGAAATTACCATTAAAGATTGTAGAGTAGATATGTTGGGAAGAATTCCTGATACTTTCAGAAGGTTAGGGCTTGACATTCAAATAAAAGGTGATGATATTTATATCCCTTCTCAAAACCATTATGAAATAAAACGAATGATTGATGGTTCAATCCCAACCATCTATGATGCTGTTTGGCCCGGGTTTACTCCCGATTTGTTAAGTGTTGTTTTGGTTACCGCAATTCAGGCAAAGGGAACAGTTTTAATTCATCAAAAAATGTTCGATAGTCGTTTGTTCTTCATTGATAGGTTGAAAGATATGGGAGCTCAAATTATACTTTGTGATCCACACAGAGCTACCGTTATTGGAATTAATAAAGAATACAATTTACGAGGGACAACCATGTCTTCTCCGGATATTAGAGCAGGTGTTTCTTTATTAATTGCAGCATTATCTGCAGATGGCGAAAGCACTATCAATAACATTGAACAAATAGACAGAGGCTATCAATATATTGATGATAGGCTTAATGCAATAGGGGCAGATATTACTCGTTTGTAGTATTGATATTGTTAATTTTCCGTTAATGTCTTTATTATTAAAATTCACAGTGTAATAAATTCCTTAATTTTGCCATTTATAATAACTCTTTAATATGAATACTTTAAAAAAATTTAAAGCCTCTTTTATCCTTGGTGCAATCATCATTATTGCTGCTGGATTTATTTTTAAACCAACTGGATTTGAAATTGGGACTAAGGCTCCTGAATTAGCCTACAAAAACCCTGAAGGCAAAATAATGAAGCTTTCATCCTTAAAAGGAAAAATAGTATTAATTGATTTTTGGGCATCATGGTGTCGCCCTTGTCGAAGAGAAAATCCAACCGTTGTTGCAGCTTATAATAAATACAAAGACTCAAAATTCACCAATGGTAAAGGCTTTACTGTTTTTAGCTATTCGTTAGATAAAAATGTCTCTAGTTGGAAAGCTGCGATTAAACAAGACAAACTGGATTGGCCTTATCATGTGAGTGATTTAAAAGCATGGAGTTCTGAAGGTGCGATAAAATATGGAGTTAATTCAATTCCTATGAATTATTTAATTGATGGCAAAGGAAATATTATTGCAAAAAATTTAAGAGGTCCTGCATTAGAGCAAACACTCGAAAAATTCCTTAAAAAATAATCTCAACCTAACGGTTATAAAAGGCAGGAGAAACTATCTTCTGCCTTTTTTTCGTTTAAACAGTAGTCTATAAAAAAAATACTGTCAATATGACTTTAATTGACACAATGGTAGTATTTTTGCCGACTCGTTTTTCACGATAAAAAATAACTTTTAGATGAGTAAGAAAAATAAAAAACAAGAAGAAGAAATAGAGGAGCAAGAACAACAAGTTGAAGAAACTCCAGAATTATCTGCTGAAGAATTAGCTGAAGAAAAATACAATGAGGTTAACAATAAATATTTAAGATTATATTCCGAATTTGACAACTTCAGAAAAAGAACACAAAAAGAAAAGTTAGACCTGTACAAAACAGCCGGAGAAGATGTAATTACTGCTATAATACCAATTATAGATGATTTTGAAAGGGCTTTGAAAGCTATGGAAGATTCTAGTGATATTAAAGCAGCAATTGATGGCGTGAAGCTAATTTACAATAAAATGCTGAATATATTAAAGCAAAAAGGATTAGAAGAGATTAAATCGGCAGTTGGTAAAGATTTCGATATGGAATATCATGAAGCCATTACTCAAATTCCTGCCCCTTCAAAAAAACAAAAAGGAAAAATTATTGACGAAGTGGAAAAAGGATACCTGTTAAACGGGAAAGTAATCCGGTTTACCAAAGTGGTAATTGGGCAATAATTGAGTAGAAAGTTAAAAGTAGAAAGTTAAAAGTAGCCATCAATGATAACTTTATAAACTTTCAACTTGATAACTTTTAAACTAAATAAAAAATGAGCAAAAGAGATTATTACGAAATATTAGAAGTTTCTAAAAATGCTACCGAAGCTGAAATAAAAAAAGCTTACCGTAAAAAAGCAATCCAATTTCATCCTGATAAAAATCCAGATGATAAAGCTGCTGAAGAAAAATTTAAAGAAGCTGCCGAAGCTTATGAGGTTCTTAGTAATCCTGAAAAAAGACAACGTTACGACCAATTTGGGCATGCCGGGATGAGTGGCGCTGCCGGAGGTGGATTTGGTGGAGGTGGTATGAACATGGACGATA
>CAYRAD010000107.1:0-7536 GCA_964422135.1 uncultured Vicingus sp. | reverse complement strand
ACACAGTTCTATTTCTACATACGATTGCTTCGTGCCTCGCAATGACGTCCATAATAAAAGCCCCTCCTTTGGAGGGGTTGGAGAGGCTACTCTCCTTTAAAATTTGGTTTGCGTTTTTCTAAAAATGCATTTACTCCTTCTTTGTAATCATAAGTATTTCCAGCTTCTGTTTGAATTGTATTTTCCAGTGCTAATTGCTGAGTTAAATTATTACTGTATGATTTGTTTAATAATCTTTTGGTCAGGCCTATTCCTTTTGTTGGCATTTTGGCCAGTTTTTGAGCAATTTTCAAGGCTTCTTCCTGTAAATTTCCATCCGGAAAAACTTTGTAAATCATACCCAATTGCTCGGCTTCCTCAGCCATAACTTTATCACCCAAAAACATTAAGGCTGTTGCTTTTTGCATCCCAATTAAGCGAGGCAAATAAAAAGTTCCACCACTATCAGGAATTAATCCAATTTTACTAAATGCCTGAATAAAAGCAGCTGATTCTGCCGCAACCGTAATATCACAAGCCAACGCTAAATTAGCTCCTGCACCTGCAGCAACTCCATTTACGCCACAAACAATCGGTTTTTCGATTCTACGTATGCGTTCAATAATCGGATTGTAATGTTCTTCCACTATTTTATCCAACTCTGTCTGATTAGGGTCAATAGCTTCTGCTAAATCTTGTCCTGCACAAAATGCCTTACCTTCTCCTGTTAAATAAATCGCTCTGACTGCTGCATTTGCTTCACATTCATCTAATCGAGCTTGGAGGTCTAAAGCCATTTGCCGAACAAAGCTGTTAAACTTATCTGGTCGATTTAAAGTTATTATCCCTACTCCGTTTTCTATATTAAAATTGATGTTGTTGCTCATAGTTAGATTTTACTTTATTTATTCACCCACCTTACCTCCCTATGGGAGAAATTCTCCCTACCTATGGTAGAGACTCCCTTCCTCTGGGAAGGTTTGGGGATGGGCTTTATCTTCTATTTATCTTCCACTTAGAAACACTTCCTTCAGAAGCACTAAGTACTTTTTTGTTTGCCTCTCCTTCATCGTAAAGTCTGGCTGCAAAAAGTGCTGCAACTTCCTGAACTTCTGGATTTGAATTCAATAATTTTTCAGGACTAAAATGCTGATTTACAAAATTAGTATCAAAATTCCCACTGACGAAAGCCTCATGTTGTAAGGTAAATTTACAAAATGGCAATGTAGTCTCCACTCCGCTAATAATATAATCATCTATTGCTCTAATCATTCTCAATCGAGCTTCTTCCCTGTCTTTACCATGAGTTATTAATTTCGAAATCATGGGATCGTAGTAAATTGGAATTTCCATCCCTTCTTCAAAACCATCATCCACCCTGATTCCTATTCCTTCTGGCCTGATATAAGTGTTCAATCTTCCAATATCTGGTAAAAAATTATTCATCGGGTCTTCAGCATACACTCGAACTTCAAAAGCATGTCCGTTAATTTTCATCTCATTTTGAGTAAAGCTTAATTTCTTACCACTGGCAATGTTTATTTGTTCTTTTACCAAGTCAATTCCCGAAATCATTTCTGTTACCGGGTGTTCCACTTGCAGTCGGGTATTCATTTCCAAAAAATAAAAATCTTTGTTATTTTCCAATAAAAACTCAACAGTTCCGGCACCTACATAATTACATGATTGGGCAACATCAACTGCACATTTACCCATTGCTTCACGAATTTCAGGCGTTAAAACTGAAGAAGGTGCTTCTTCAATTACTTTTTGATGTCTTCGTTGAATCGAACATTCTCGTTCGAACAAATACACACTATTTCCATGACTATCGGCAATAATTTGTATTTCAATGTGTCTTGGTGAAGTCACATATTTTTCAATAAAAACAGATCCATTGCCAAACGATGAAACAGCTTCGCTCACTGCTCTATCCATTTGCTCTTCAAATTCCTCGCTATTTTCAACCACACGCATTCCTTTTCCACCACCACCCGCAGCAGCTTTTATTAAAATTGGGAAACCAATTTCTTTTGCAATTTCTTTTGCAGCAGCAATATCTTCAATGGCTTCATCCGTTCCCGGAACCATAGGAATATTATAATGTTTTACTGTGTCTTTAGCCTTTAACTTATCACCCATCAGTTCCATGGCTTCCGGTGAAGGGCCAATAAATGTAATTCCTGCTTTAGTTATTTTTCTTGTTGCATCAGCATTTTCTGATAAAAACCCATAACCTGGATGCACACCATCTACTTTTAAATCTTTACAAATTTGAATTATTTTATCTACTTGTAAATAAGATTCACTGGAAGGTGGAGGCCCAACACAAACAGCTTCATCAGCATATTTTACAAAAGGTGCATTTCGGTCGGCCTCAGAAAAGATGGCAACTGTTTTTACTCCCATTTCTCTTGCGGTACGCATAATGCGTAAAGCAATTTCTCCCCTGTTGGCAATTAAAATTTTATTCATACAAAGTTTATAATAATTGAAGGTCTAAAATTAATAAATGTGAACGATTAATTTAACCGATTTATAAATTTAGAAAATACCGATTTTCCAAAATGATAATTAAACGACAGACTTACATAAGGAGCGGAAGACATGTTTTCATCAACTTTGGTATCAAAAGTATCTATCTGTTGTAAAAAAGCATAACCAATTTCTGTTTTTAATTTATAATGTTTCACCAGCTTTACGTTTACTGCAAGATAGGTTTTTAGTTGTTTTAAATTTAAGGTGTTATCATTTCCCAGAAAGGCAGAACCTTCTCTGTATATAGCATTTATACTGCTGTAATAGCTGGCAAGGTCAAAATTCACCTTTTTGTTTAACTCATAATTTAGTTTAACATGAACAGGAAAAATAACTTCCGACCTAAATTTAGGTGACATTTTTGCCCTGAATCCAAAAACCGGAACCGGATAGAATTTCCCATCATTAACAGCTAACCCTGCCCCATAAAAATAAATGAACTTGAAATTTTTAACATTAACATAAACCGTATAACCTTTAAAATTAGGGGTAAAGCTTTCGGTAAGGGTCTTACTGTTTTCTTCAGCAAAAATCTCAACACCATAAGCCCAAACTCCATTTTTTAAACTTGCAGTAATAGCAGTTATCCCCACATCGAACTTATAAATAGTTTTAAGATATGAAACATTAGTTTCTGTAGGGACAGAAACATTAAATTTGGTAGTTAAGAATATTTGGCTGGCTTTGGCATCAGCTTTATTAAAATCAAAATCTATTAAATCAACTCCCAACTTGGTTTTTAAAGGCTTTACATATTGTATTTTATACTTGGTCAGTTGAAAATCGGTACTATCATTCAATGCCGAAGGAAAAAGATAATCTGTTCCCAATGTGGTACCCGAATTAAATAAACTCTCCACACGAAAAGATTGGGAAAAAATTGGAGTCATTGCACCAACAAATAATAATATGAAAATAAAAATTACCTTTTTCACTGTTCTATTTAGAAAAGTAAATTTACTATTTATCTTTTCGTAGTTTTATTCAATAATTTAAATATAATGCTAAAAAAGAATACTATGCCTAATAGACAACAAAAATTCAGTTTTCTTGCGGAGCCCACTGATGTTAATTTTGGTGGAAAAGTTCATGGTGGAGCAGTGATGAAATGGATAGATCAGGTTTCTTATGCCTGTGCAACTGCATGGAGTAGTGAGTATTCCATTACTGTTTATGTTGGAGGAATTCGATTTTTAGCTCCAATAAAAATTGGCGATTTAGTAGAATTAGATGCTAAAATAATTTATACAGGTAAAACAAGTATGCACATAGCTGTTGATGTTTACGCCAAAGCAATTAAAGCTACTAAAAAAGTAAAAACAACACATTGCATCATTGTTTTTGTAGCTGTGGACAAGGACAACAACACGGTTAAAGTTCCAAAATGGGTACCTAAAACAAATGAAGATAAAGAATTAGAACTATATGCTATTAATTTAATGGAAAGGAGAAAGGAAATTGACAAAACTATGCGTCCTTACATTCAAAATTGAATTTTACTATAATTCTTATTTTATTTTAATACTTTTGTGCTTTAATGAAATTTGCTTATCCAGAGTTCCTCTACGCTTTATTCGCCATTGCGATTCCAATAGTTATTCATTTATTTAATTTCAGAAAGTTTAAGAAAATTTATTTCTCTAACGTTGAGTTTTTAAAGGAAGTTCAACAAGAAACCCAAGCAAAATCTAAACTAAAACACCTGCTTATTTTATTGAGTAGAATTTTAGCCATCATCTTTTTAGTCTTTGCTTTTGCTCAACCTTTTATTCCTTCGGCAGAGACCAATGTTGCTGGTCAAAACAATGTTACAGGCATTTACATCGATAATTCCTTTAGCATGGAAAGTATCGGTGAAAGTGGCTCATTACTGGATGAAGCTAAAGCCAAAGCCATTGAAATCGTGAAATCATATCGGGCAACAGATAAGTTTATATTGATTAGTAATAATTTTAATTTGGGTGACCAACGCCTGATGAACAGTGAAGAAATAGTTGACAAGATTGAAGAACTGAATATTTCTTCGAACAGTAAAAATATTTCCACCGTTTATTCTAGAATCAGGGATGCTATTAATTCATCTGAAATAGAAAATAAAGCATTTTACCTGCTTTCTGATTTCCAAAAATCTACTTCCGACTTTAAATCTATTGAAGCTGATACACTCATCAGTACTTACCTCATTCAACTCAGTGCTTCAGAAGTCTATAATTTGTACATCGACAGTTGTTGGTTTAGTTCACCAATTCATAATCTTTTTCAAAATGAAGAGCTGAGTATTCGTATCAGGAACAATTCGATGAACGATATCGAAAAAGTTCCTGTTAACTTGTACATCAACAACCAAAATATTGCACCAGCAAGCTTCTCGGTTAAAGCCAATGACGAAACCACTTTAACCTTAAATTATCGTAACCGAAGCAGTGGAATTCAGCAAGGAAGAGTTGAATTACGAGATAGTCCTGTAATAACAGATGATATTTTTTACTTCTCTTATTCTATTTCTGATAACATTAATATTTTGGGAATAGGGAATACAGATAATAATTTAACATTGAGGTCGGTTTTTAATACCGACAGTGCTTTTAACTACACTTATTATAATGTTAACCGACTGAACTATGCATTTATTAAAAAAAGTAATCTGGTGGTGATGAATAATCTGGATGAAGTAAATTCGGGCTTGTCTAAATCCATTAAAAGTTTTCTGGACAATGGTGGAAATCTACTGGTTTTTCCGTCCGACAAAATAGATTTCGATAGTTATCGAGAATTTTTAAGTCTGCTGGGTGTAAATTATTATACTGCAAAAGATACTGCACAAAACAAAATAAGAGAAATTAACATCACTCACCCAATTTATGCCAATGTGTTTGAAGGAAAACCCGAAGGAAATATTAATTTACCAATAGTATCTTCACATTATATTATGTCAACAACTACAACAGCTTTTAAAAATAAGCTACTCACTTTAAAAGATGGTAATCCTTTTTTAATCGAATATAAAATAGGTAAAGGAACCATTTATTTAAGTACTGTAAGTCTGACTAAAGAAAGTAGTAATTTCACTAATCATGCTTTGTTTGTTCCAACCTTGTATAACATTGCTCTATTGAGTCAAAAAAATTATCCTTTGTTTCACATTATTGGAGATAATTCTACCATCGATTTAAATAGAAATGAAAACGACAATGTTTATCACATAAAAAACAAAGAGATTGATTTTATTCCTCGTGTGAGAAATACTAACAATTACACCACAGTTTTTGTGAATTCGGGAATCGAACAAGCCGGTAATTATGTACTGGAAAATGAAATTACAAAAACCGGACTTTCGTTTAATTACAACCGATTGGAATCCATACTTAATTATTTTACTCCTGAAGAAATAGATGAAATGGTCCAGACCAATTCGATTAATGCTAAATTGGTTGAAACTTCAAACAGCACCATCAAATCAGCATTAAGTAATTTGAATATTGGCAAAAAATATTGGAAATATTGTATTATTTTAGCCCTGTTATTTTTAGCAGCTGAAATAGCATTAATTAAACTCCTGAAATAATGAACATCTTAATTAAATCTGCAAAAATAATCGACAGTCAATCCAAACACAACGGAAAAACAGTTGATATTTTAATCGAAAAAGGAATCATTAAAAAAATTGGTAAAGGCCTTAAAGCTCCAAAAAAATTCAAAGAAATTACTTTTAAAGATTTACATGTTTCTAATGGTTGGTTTGATTTAAGAGCTAATTTTTGCGAACCGGGACATGAGTACAAAGAAGATTTGAAATCGGGATTAAAAGCCGCAGCCAAAGGTGGATTTACAGGAGTTGTGGTAATGCCAGATACTCATCCTGCAACAGACAGTAAGAGTGGAATAGAATACATCATTAATAAAACCAAAGAAAATATTGTAGATGCTTTTCCTGCTGGTAGCTTATCTAATAATGCAGAAGGAAAGGAAATTGCCGAAATGTACGACATGCACATCACCGGTGCGGTAGCTTTTACCGACAATAAAAACAGCATTAGAAGTTCAAGTTTATTGAACAGAGCCTTACTCTACAGTCAGTCGTTTAATGGGCTAATCATGGATTTTCCAAACGATAGAGAATTGAGTAATCATGGACAAATCAATGAAGGAATAATTAGCACAGAATTAGGATTAAAAGGAATTCCATCATTGGCTGAAGAATTAATGGTGAGCAGAGATATTTACTTGGCAGAATATTGTGGAGCAAGAATTCATTTATCCAACATTAGCAGCAAACAGTCTGTTAAAATGATCGCAGCAGCGAAAAAAAAAGGAAGTAAAATAACTGCAGATGTGAACTCTTACCATTTGTTGTTAGATGAATCTGAATTACAGCATTTTGACACCAACCTTAAAGTTACACCACCACTAAGAACAAAAGATGACATAAAAGCATTAATCAATGGTTTAAAAGATGGAACCATAGATGCGATTTGCTCCGACCATACACCCGAAGATATCGAAAACAAACAATGTGAATTTGATAAAGCCGCCTTCGGAATAATCAATTTACAAACCTCTTTTGCTTCTGCCAATACAGCTTTAAACAGTAAACTAACATTGGAAGATATGATTGTTAAAATGACTTCCGGGCCAAGAGCCATATTAAATTTACCTCAACCAGCAATAAAAGAAGGTGAAAAAGCCAACCTGACCTTATTCAGCCCAAAAACCAAAAGTACCTTACAAAAAGAGGCCATTGTTTCAAAAGTAAAAAATACACCTTTTATTGGAAGAGAATTAACTGGAAAGGTTTATGGCGTTGTAAATAATAAGCAGGTAGTGTTGAGCTAATTTTACAAAGTAGTAAACTTAAATTCAACCCTCCTGTTTTTTAAACGTCCTTCTGCTGTTTTGTTGTCACCAATGGGTTGTTGACTTCCTTTTCCTGAACTCCTAATTCTTATCTTATCTATTCCTTTATTTATTAAATATGCTGCAACAGTTTTTGCCCTATCTTGCGATAATTTTAAATTATCA
>CAYRAD010000106.1:0-7542 GCA_964422135.1 uncultured Vicingus sp. | reverse complement strand
GGATGAAATGAATGAGGTAATTTTTTTGTTGTTAAGCTAAAGCAAACCATCTTCAATCAAATATTAACCATTCCTCACAATAAAACGTTATAGAATTTTTTTAGTTTTAGCAAAATTTTGATGCCACTCCACATTTCATCTCAATAGATTTAACCCGTAGGTAATTTGTGGAGAATTAGCTAATTTTACCAATACTGAAAACAGGAAAGGTAATCGAACAATAAACGTGATTGGAAAAAAGAAAACAGGTAAGTATTTTGGGAATTATCCCTATATTAACAAGGCAATCAGTCGGCTTATCTTTTGGGGACTGGCACACCGAAGAAAACAATTACTCCGCAAATACAAAAAGAACGGCAAGGTTTTTCAGCTTAGCAATACCGAACAAACCCGGACGGATTTCGAAAACTTTTTAAAACAGGGATTTACCAAAATTAACATTGGTGGCGGAACTAAAAATTTTGAGGGTTTTGTAAACCTTGATTTTGTTCGTCACGATAAGGTGGAACGCGAAGTGTTGGCCAATATTCTCGACCTTTCTTTTATCCCTGATGTATCGCTAACGCACATTCATAGTAACCATGTGATGGAGCATTTAACCCAGCAGCAGTTAGAAGAACAGTTAAAACAATACCAACGAATTCTTGCTCATGACGGTATCATTTCCATCCGCGTTCCAAACGCTTTGGGTGTGGCTTACGGTTTCTTTTTCGGACAAGTAGCAGAAAGAGATCATGAAGAATTTTTAAAACTGGGTTTTCCCGAGAAAGAGGACTTTTACAATCCCGAAGACGGTTGGTATTACCACGATCTGTGGGCACTTTACCACTGGTTTTTTGCCTTTACTGGAAATGTGGAAAATGAACACCTGAATCAGTTAACCCCAACTTTACTAAAAGATACAGTGGAGCAGGTCGGTTTTACGATACTCAAAATGGGAATTCCCGAAGCAAGTAACCTGGTTTTAATCGCTAAGAAAAGTTGATGCGACAATGTTTAATCATAACGGCAACTCTACAGCCAAACAGCATTTTGGTTGCCAAAAATGATGTTCAGCTGAGAAAAGCAGAATATTTAAAAGCCCTTTATTTTTACATCCAACATTACGATTTTCCCGTTTATTTTATTGAGAATTCTACATACGATTTTGTAAAAGATGAAGATTTCCAAACCCTTTTTAACAGCGGGAAAGTCAAGCTCATCCAATATCCTCCTTCTACGGAATTTGAAAAAGGCAAAGGCTATCAGGAATTTGAAATACTGGATCAAACCGTAAGCAAACTGGTAGGAGAATTTAATGAGTTTATTAAAGTTTCGGGACGTTATATTGTTACTAATTTTGATGAGTTAAAAAAGCAGCAAAACAAAGGAATCATCATCGATCGGCACAGCAAACGAAAAGTGGCCATCACTTCTTTTTTTATTTGTGGTTGTGTACTGTACCAAAAGTTGATAGCCGGAAGTTACAGAGAAGTAAATGATGCGGAAGGTGTTTTTATTGAGCACATTGTTTATCAAAAATTGAAAGACATTAACCTCAACCAAATCGACTTGTTTGTTAAAAATCCAGTATACGAAGGTGTTTCGGGTTCTTTTGGCGGCAGCTTAAACCGCCATCCGGTAAAAATGAAAATGACCAACATGGAGCGAAAACTATTAAAACTAAGAGGTAAAAAAGAGTTTGAATTAGAATACTAATGGTTAAAAGATTTACAACTATATTTCCCATTGCCGTCAATTCTCACCTGATTAAAGACCTGGGGCAAATTCCTCATTTCCTGAACAAACATCACGGCTATCGTGCCGAGATTGTAAGCTATAAAAACAGTGCCGATTATTTTCATACCCAAGATGAAGTGAACGGAGTGGAAATGGTTTTTTTGGAGAAAAAAGGGGAAAAACATTTCTGGGAAAAAGCAGTAATCGATTACTTGAAAGGACATGCCATAAACATCGATGTACTGAATCTGTATCACTTTAACAAGGAGACTTTTGTTTACGGAAACCTATACAAGAAACTTAATCCGAAAGGAAAGCTGTATGTGAAAATGGATGCTTACAACGAACATTTTAAAAAAGGCAGGCTAAACCATACGGCCAAACTGTTGAAAAAGCCTTATTTTAAATCGCTGGAAAAGAAATTTTTGCAAAATGTTGACTTGTTGACCATTGAAAACAGGGAAGGTTTGGAGTTGGTGAAACAACATTACCCCGAACTAAAAGACAAAATCCATTATTTACCCAATGGGGTAAATGATGTTTACATCAATCAACATTTTCCGACAAAAAAAAGCCACCATCAAAAGGAAAATATCATCTTAACCGTGGGAAGGATTGGGCTAGACGTAAAGAACAATGAAATGCTGCTAAAAGTTATTCCAAAATTAGATTTGAAAGACTGGAAAGTGCAGTTTGTAGGACCAATTCATGAATCATTTAAAGCCACCATTGATGCGTTTTTTAAGGAAAATCCTGATTTAAAAGAAACCGTGCAATTTGTTGGGGAAGTGCCCGACAGAAAAGAGTTGTACGCTTATTACGATTGTTCAAAAATTTGCTGCCTGACTTCTCCTTTTGAGTCCTTCGGAATAGCTTTTGTGGAGTCGATGTATTTTGGTAATTATATTGTCGGTACAACAGGAATGTCAGCTTTTAAAGATTTATCTAATAACTTTGAATATGGTTCCTGGACTGCTGTAAATGATAATACAGTTTATATGATTGAACTTCAAAAACTTATAGACAACGAAAATATAATGGAAGATAAGTGTGAAAAGATTAAATTATTTACCAAAGAAAACTTTACATGGTCAGCTATCGTTGAAAAATTAAATCAGTTGCTGGGTTAGGATTTCACAATAAATATTTGATTTATTTCTAAAAGTTACTAAATTTGGTAATTAATAGAAACAAATGTTTCAGCGATTTCAAATAAAAATGTCAACTTACCTTGTCTTTTCTATAAATGACATTGTAAAAGAATTTCCATCTTTTGATAAAAAAGCATTGGTGTATTGGCAGAAAAAAGGATACATAAAAAAAATCAGGAACAGGTTCTATTATTTTGCTAATACAGAGAAAGAAGAATTCTTATTGTTCTTTATTTCGAATAAAATTTATCATCCTTCCTATATTTCTTTTGAATCTGCATTGGCTTATTATAATGTTATCCCGGAAGGGGTTTATACCATTACTTCTGCCACAACATTAAAACCCACAACATTTTTAACGAATGAAGGAACTTTTGCTTACCGGAAAATAAAATCTTCTCTATTTTTCGGTTACCAATTAGTCAACTATCAAAATCAACACATTAAAATAGCCGGATTGGAAAAGACCGTTTTAGATTACATTTATCTGAACACTAAAATTGCTACTGTTGATGATTTCGATACGCTGCGGTGGAACAAGGAAATATTACGAAATTTGGATGTTAAAATGTTAGTAGAGTATCAACAACTGTTTCAATCAAAAGCACTAAATAAAAGAATGAACCAATTTTTAAAATATATAGATGCTTAGTTTAAAAGAAATAGAAAATAACTATCCTGAATCTTTACGGTCGTTTAAAAGATTTATGCTAAGGGAATACTTACAATATAAGATTTTAGCCATCATCTTTAGCAGTTCTTTTGCTCATAAACTTTGCTTTTTAGGTGGAACATGTTTGCGAATTGTACATGGGCAAAATCGATTTTCGGAAGACCTTGATTTTGATAATTTTAATTTAACCCAAAAAGAATTTGAAGAGATTGCAGCATATATAGAAAAGGAATTGAAACAGGAAGGATATGAAACAGAATTTAGAAATGTGACGAAAGGAGCTTTTCATTGTTACATTAAGTTTCCTAAATTATTGTACAACGTAGGTTTGTCTGGTCATCAGGAAGAAAAAATATTAATTCAGTTAGATACCGAACCTCAACATTTTGATTTCAAACCGGAATCTTACATTCTGAACAAATTTGATGTGTTTACCTCTATTTTTGTTTCACCTTTGGATATTTTGCTATCACAAAAAATTTATGCGGTGATAAATCGAAAGAGAAACAAAGGAAGAGATTTTTTTGATATTGTCTTTTTATTAGGAAAGGAAGTAAAACCGAATTATGATTATTTAGAGTTTAAATTAGGGATTACTAATGAACAACAGTTAAAAGATAGGATTTTTGATACTTGTAGTAAAATAGATTTGAAAGAAATGGCAAAAGATGTTGCTCCTTTTTTGTTTAATCCGGGTAGCGATAAACAAGTTTTGCTTTTCGAAGATTATTTGAAACAAGTTAAATTATAACTAAAAAATTTTGACTGATTTTAGAAACAATATTAAAGAGAAGAAAGTAAATAAGCTGCTTTATGCATAATCCAAAGATATCTGTCATAACGGTTGTTTACAATGGCACTCAGCATATTGAGCAAACCATTCGGAGTGTTCTTGATCAGCATTACGATAACCTGGAATACATCATTATTGATGGCGGTTCAACAGATGGAACGCAGGAAATCATCAAAAAATATGAAGATAATATTACTTATTGGGCTTCAGAAAAAGATACTGGAATTTACAATGCAATGAACAAAGGTTGGCAAAAGGCTACAGGTGATATTATTGGGATTATCAATGCGGATGATTATTATTTGGATGGAGCAATTCAAAAAGTAGTAGAAGGTTTTGAAAACTCAGAAGCTGAGATAGTTTATGGAGGGATGACGAAATTGAGAAAGATTGGAGAGAAAACTTTTTTCAAAGAGCTTACTCCTAATTTATCAATTATGGAACAAACTATGGGGGTTTTTCATCCTTCAACATTTGTTTCGAAAAAAGTATATGAAGATTTAGGTGGTTATAAAGAGAAATACAAATTGTCATCTGATTATGACTTTTTATTGAGAGCATATAAAAAGAAAGTTCAATTTTATGAGGTCAAAGAATCTTTGTCGGTATTTAGAATTGGAGGCGTGAGTAATATGAATTGCGATTCTTTTAAAGAAGGATATCAGATTTTACTAGAAAATAACTCCGTTTACGCCCAACAAATGAAAAGTGCAATAAATAGATGCTATTTTAAAAGAGGATATAAGAGAATTATTAATATTTTAGTCAATATCTTCGGACTTCAAAAAGTTATGAATAAACGATTAGAAAAAAAGTGGGGGTAATCATATCGAAATAGAACAAACATATCGAAATAACTGTAGAAAGTTGAAAGGATTTTGGTTTAAACTTTATTTGCAACTTCATGGTTGTAAAGTGGGAAGTGGCCTAAAATGTTATTCTTTTCCAAATATCAGAGCAGTTCCTAATGCTAATATTCAAATTGGCAACAACGTGACTTTTGGCTTTAATTGCACCTTGGAAATTACCAACTTGGGTAAGTTGATTATTGAAGATAACGTGAACATTACTCAAAATGTATTGCTGAGTAGTAATGCTAGGATTATAATCGGAACAGGAACTTTAATTGGTGAGAATGTGAGTTTAAGGGATTCTAACCATGGAACAGCAAAAATCGAAAGCATACAAAAGCAAGCAATTGTTTCTGAAGAAATAAGAATTGGAAAAGACGTTTGGATTGGAGCAAATTCTGTTGTATTAATGGGAAGTGAGTTAAAAGATGGAGTAGTAATTGGGGCAAATTCATTAGTTCTAAAAAGCTCAAATTTATCTTCAAATACCATTTATGCAGGTTCTCCTGTTAAGATAATTAAAGAAAGAGATTGATTTATGTTGGATGTTAAATGCCCTTTTTGTGGAAATGAGACAGCAGAATTGTGGAAGAATGAGTTATTCACTCTGCACCAGTGTTCCTCATGTACTTTGGTGTTTAAGCACATTCCTGAGTTAAACAGAAAAAAAGTTGAAGAATTACAGGCGGGATTATATACCGATGAAGTTCAACGTGCTAAGGTGAAGAAACTCTATAAAATGATTAAGGATAGGGTTGGGATTTTAAAAACCTATAAAAATTCGGGTAAATTATTGGAGATTGGCTGTGCAACAGGTGCATTTTTAAACGAAGCCAAACAGCAGGGCTTTGATGTGGTTGGATTGGATGCTTCTTCTAACTATGCAAAATTCACCAACAAACAGGGCTTGGAAGTAAAACACGGTAGGTTAGAAGATGTTGCTTTCGAAAAAGAACAATTTGATGTTATCGCTTTTTCACATTTATTAGAGCATATTGAGAATCCACTTGCTTTTTTGGAAGAACTAAAGACTTACTTAAAACCAAATGGGATTATCTTTCTGGTGGTACCTAATGTTGAATCATCTACCAATAAAATATTGGGATACAAGCACTCAACTTATCAACAACCCGATCATTTGTTTTTTTTCTCTAAAACAACGTTGAACAATTATTTGGAAAAGGCTGGTTTTATCACGCAACAGATTGTTTCTAAAGAATATACACACCATGTTTTTAATACTATTAAAGGCTATTATCGGTATAAAAATAATTCAGATAGAAGTGGAGTTGTAGTTGAAAACAGTAGCAATAAACCAGAAATTAAAAAACAACTAAAAGCGAAATTACCCCATTTACTGGGAATGGTTTTATATCCATTAACCAAAAGTTATGGAATGGTGTTGGAAAAAGAATTAAAAGGTCATGAGTTGATAGCAGTGGCTAAAAAGAAAAGCTAAATTGGAAAAACGATTACATGTTTTGATATTACCGGAATTCTTGCCTTTTAATGAAAAAGGATGGGGCGGTTTTACATGGAATTACATCAAGAGTATTCAGCCTTATTGCAATGTAACCATATTTCACAGTCGTTTAAATGGAACTGAAAAAGGACTTTTTGAACATCAAGTGGATGCGAACACGAAGCTTATACGCTATTTCCCTTATACTGAAAAACCAAATGGATTTAAAAAATCAGTAGCTTATTTGAAGTGGTTTAAAGCTTGTTTTAATCTACTCAAAGATATTAAAGATGTTGATGTTATCCATGCTCACGGGGCAGTATTAAATGGTTCATTAGCAAAAAAAATATCAAAATTGTGGGGAGTTCCTTATGTACTAACAGAACATACAGGACCATTTTCAAAAGTGGTAAATTCGTCTTACAAAAAATACAAGGTAAAAAATGTAATGGAAAATGCCAATGCGGTTTTAGCAGTGAGTGAGCATTTGAAAAAGGAAATATTAGCCAATGCTATCCATCCAAAAAGAATTGAAGTTACTTTCAATCCAATTGACATCGAGTTATTTCAATTAAAAGAAAACAAGCAATTTAAAAACATTGTCTTTGCAGGAAGGATGGATGAGAATAAAGGAGCGTTGAGAGCATTAAAGGCATTTAAAATTTTTCAAAAAACAAATGCTGATTGGATTTTAACTTTATGTGGTGATGGGAAAGAAATGAAGGCTGTAAAAGAATACGTAAAAACTAACAATCTAGAGAATGCTGTAATCATTAAAGGAATGCTGAATGAAAAAAGGAAAAACGACGTAAAGATATTTTCGGATATCAAAGATCTAATAATTTTTGCTGCAATGGTAGGGAAAAAACATGAAAGAAAAGAAATATATAAAA
>CAYRAD010000105.1:0-7560 GCA_964422135.1 uncultured Vicingus sp. | reverse complement strand
TCATGCCTCGCTCCCTTTAATATTCTGAAAACATGTAAAACTGCAGGAAAAATTGCATCCATACTTTCTTTTGCTCCGTTTGTAGAGCCTGGCAATCCTAATATTAATGTTTCTCCTTTCACTCCAACTATACTTCTAGAAAGCATTGAATAAGGAGTACGATCTTGTCCGTAACTTCTAATTGCTTCTTCTATTCCGGGTATTTCTCTATCAAATAATGGTTTTAAGGCTTCCGGGGTTACATCTCTGCTCGATAATCCTGTTCCACCGGTTATCAAAACCATGTTTATTCCCTGCTCATGAAAAGAATTAACTTTAGCTTGTATTTCATCAACTTCATCGGGGATAATAATATAATCAGCTATTTCCACTTCACATTCTTCTAATTTTTTAATAATGGCTTTACCTGCTTTATCTTCTTTTTGCCCTGCTGAAATGGTGTCAGAACAAACAATTACGGCTGCTTTTAAATCTTTTCTAAACTTATCTTTAAAATCAGATTTACCACCTTTTTTATTCAATAATTTTATGTTGTGTATTTCTATTCCTTTATCAATAGGTTTCAACATGTCATACATATTAAGAGCTACAACACTTGCTCCATGCATTGCTTCTACTTCAACCCCTGTTTTATAAATGGTTTTAACACTCATGGTTACCGTAATTTCCAAGCCATTTATTTCATAATCAATTCCCGTATATTCAATTGGTATAGGATGACAGTCAGCTAAAATATTGGCTGTTTGTTTTACTCCTAATAATCCAACTGCCCTGCTCATCGCAAAAACATCACCTTTAGGTACAGTACCATTTTTGATGGCTTCTATTGTTTCCTGTTTACTAACAACAACAACTGCTTGTGCTGTTGCTTTCCTTAGCGTACTTGATTTGTGTGTTATGTCTATCATTTTTTAATGATTATTTATTAATGTTTAATGATTATTTATTACTTGCTGTTTTTCTAGAAGAAATAAATATTGCTGTTAACTCTTTTGCTTCTTTAAGTAATGACTCTATTTTTATATTTTCTACCATATTCTCATCTAAAGCAAATTCTAACCAAAAAGCACTTTCATCAACTTCTTCAACAACGATGCTAATTTTTGATATAAAACTTGGTTTTGATTGTGCAATACAAGTTGCTCTATAATTTGCAGCAACTGATGTTGAACACCTTATTAATTGTCCTTTTATATGATTACCTAAGTAATTATTTGGTAAGAACGATGTGAATTTAATACAATTATGTGCAAATTGTTTAGTTCTATTTTTTAAATCATTTTTCAAATTAATCAATATTCATTAAACATTAATCATTTATTTTATTTATTAACTTTCCATTGATGGGATTCGTCCTCAAAAATTTCTTTTCCAAAAACTGGAGCTTTCGCTTTTATTTCTTCTGTAATGTACCTGCAAGCATCAAATGCCATATTTCTATGTTTGGATGATGTAAAGACAAATAAACACAACTCACCTGCTTTAACTAATCCAATACTATGGTATATGTGTGCACATGTTAAATTGTATCTATCAAAAGCTGCCTCTCTGATTTCATCAAACACTTTATTAGCCATATCTTCATAAGCTGAATAATCAATAGCTTTGACTTCCTTCCCTTCTATTTCATCTGCCCTTACCTGTCCTAAAAATATATCATGTGCCCCAATATTTTTCTTTACCTGATGGTGAGCAATTGAGTTTGCAATTTTCTCAGGAGTTATTGGTCCTTCTACGAAAACATTTTTTATTTTTTTATCACTCATAATTATTACCAGTTTACTATTCCTTCTTGGAGGTTTATTAAGTTATTAAAATTATATTTTTCAATTAAGTGGTTAATAGCTGCAACACTTCTTACTCCATGTTGACAAATAACAACAACTTTTTTATCTTTTGAAATTTGATTTACAAAATCATCTAAATTATTTAAACTAGCTACCAACACATTTTCATATTCTACTCTTGGCTGTTCCCAAACTTCTCTAACATCTACCAATTGAAAATCTTCTTTGTTAGTGTACCAATTTCTTAATTCATTAATATTTATTTCTTTCAATTCATTGTTTTGCTGGACACCACAAAAGAAATCATAATCGAAATTTTCAAAATTGGATTTATCGTTCAGCACTTTTTGAATCTGCTCTTCGGATCGATTTACTTTTAAGGTTAAAAAGGTATTATCTAGTGAATTATAAGTTAATAGTTTCCCTGATAAAGGTTCTCCAATTTCAAGTATAATTTTTATAGCTTCATTAGCTTGTTGTGTTCCGATAATTCCTGGTAGAACACCTATTACACCAACATCTGAACAATTGGGAACACTACCAGCTTTAGGTGGTTCTGGAAATAGACAACGATATGTGGGGCCATGGTTAAAATTAAAAACAGTTACCTGTCCTTCAAATTTATAAATGGCTCCATACACGAGAGGTTTTTCTGTTAGCACACAAGCATCATTAACTAAATACCTTGTTGAAAAATTATCCGTTCCATCAACAATTATATCATATTGAGAAAACAGTTTGATGGCATTTTTTGTATTTAATTTCTCAGGGTAAGTGTTAAAATTGATGTAGGGATTTAACTTTTTGAGCCTATTTTCAGCAACAACAGCCTTGTTCATCCCTATATCTTCGGTAGTAAATAATATTTGTCGTTGGAGGTTGGTTTCATCCACATTATCGAAATCAATAATTCCTAGAGTTCCAACACCTGCAGCAGTTAAATATTGTAAAACCGGACATCCTAAACCTCCAGCACCAATCACTAACACTTTGGCAGCTTTCAGTTTTTCTTGTCCTTCCTCTCCAACTCCATTTAACAAAATGTGTCGGCTATATCTATTTTTTTCTTGATCTGTTAAACTCATTTTCACATTATCTCATTAACTTATCCTTCGACAGGCTCAGGATGACATTCTCTTTAATATTCAAAACTCATCATTCAACATTCACAATTCATTTATCCTCCGGCAAATGGTGGTAAAAGTGCAATTTCATCATTTTCACTTATCTCTTCCTTTTGCTCAACTAACGTTTGGTTTAAAGCAAATTTATAATTCAATTCTGAGAGTTTTGGATAGGATTCTTTCAAAACAACAGCTAACTCCTGAACTGTATTTCCTGTAAATTCCAATTGCTCTTCACTTTTACCAACAGCTTCAGCAATCATCCCAAAATATTTAAGCTGTAATATCACTTTGTCTATTTATATTGGTAAATAATTTATAATCAAAACGGTTAGCATCAACAATATTCATATTTAAACTATCAAACGCAACTTTGGCTTTTAACTGATTATTTTCTACGCAATTCTTAAATTTTTCCATGCAATTTTTTGAAAAAATGCCAATTAGCTGATGTGTTTTATTATCCTTTTTAGGAATTGTAATATCATAGCCTTTACTCTTCTCCAACAGTAAAGAAATCAATTCAGAAGTAATGTAAGGCGTATCGCAACTTAAAACAATATTGGTAGCAGATTTAGAATAATACAATCCTGTATAAATTCCAGCCAGAGGCCCTTTTTCTTTTATCAGGTCTTCATAAACCGGAAAACCAAATTGGGTATATTCTTGCTGATTTGAAATGATAATCAGTTCATTAACCAAAGGCTTTATCAAATCAATCACATATTGAATCATTGGCTTGCCTTCTAGCAACATCAATCCTTTATCCTTTTTCATGCGAGAACTTTTACCTCCTGCTAATATGATTGCTGTTCGTTTCATGAAGTAAAAAATAATTTAATACAAGCAGAAATTAATACAACAAGCAATAGGTATTTTAAGGCTTTGTTATTCAACTTTTTACTTCTAAAAAATCCTTTAACAATTGGTATTCCAACTAAAATAAATGCTTGTGGGTTGGTTATAACTCCATTACTTAATTGACCGCCCATTCCAGCAGCCGCATACCTCAATGCTACTATCGAGAGAATTGTTAAAAAGATCCAACTATTTTCAATTTCAAACAAATTCATAATTCTAATTTCAGAATTTCTTTATCTAAATATTCTTGACAATTTTTATTCAACTTTTCAAATAGTTGTATCACTTTTAATCCTTCATCTGTCACTTGAGTTCCACCTCCGCCTTTACCACCAATTACTTTAATAATTAATGGTTTCCTAGCTTCTTTATTCATCCCATCAATTATCTCCCAAGCCTTTTTGTAGCTCATTTTCATTGCTTTTGCTGCAGTACTAATAGATCCAGATTCAATTATTTGTTTTAATAAAATAATTCTCCCTTCGGCTAAAAAGGTACCATTCTTCCCTTCTATCCATATTCTACTTTTTATTTTATAAGGCATTTTTAAATTATTCAATTCGTTATATATGCAAATATATAACGAATTTTAAATAAATCAATAATTTATAAAAAGATTTTTTAAACTATTTATTGAAATAATTGAACCTCAACCAATTCCTTTTCGTTGATTAACGAAGTTTCTGCTTTTACATAAACAAAACAGTTTGCTAAAGCAAATGATTTTAGCATATCAGAGCCTTGTCCTTCTAATATGGTTACTGTTTTGAAATCGGTAACTGCTTTGTAAAAAACTGCTCTCCCTTCTTTTTTATTCAATTGATTAGTAATTGGAAGTTTTAATTGAGGTAGAAATGAATAAGCACAACCTTTCATTAATTTAATTGCTGGTTGAACATATTGGTAAAAACATGACAATGCAGCTGCGGGATTTCCAGGTAAAGCAAAGACTTTACAAGATGGAGCATTACCAAAAAACATAGGCTTCCCGGGTTTTTGTTTTATCTTATAAAACACATCTCTTACTCCTAAATTAGTAAGTGATTCTTTTACATAATCATAATCACCAACAGATATTCCTCCAGATAGTAATAGTAAATCATTATTTTGAAGGGCTATTTTGATAGCATTTTCAGTTTCTTTTTGATTATCCTTAACTACTGTAATAGTTGGTTTAATCATTAATTTATTTAATGCTGCCTGAAGCATAAAAGTATTTGATTCAAATATTTGCCCTTCGGTTAAAAGGTTACCGGGTTTAATTAATTCACTTCCAGTAGCCACTATTGCAACTTTGGGTAATCGATAAACTTTTACTTTGGTTAAACCTAAAGCAGAAAGAAACCCAATGGCTGCAGCATTAAGTTTTGTTCCTTGTTCTAAAGCAATATCACCTTCATTTATTTGACTTCCCTTCCCTCTAATATTCCCTCCTTCTTTTAATCCTTCATCTTTTATTGTAAGAAGATTATTACTCACTTCTGTTAACTCTTGCATAACAACAGTATCGACTCCTTTAGGGACTTTAGCCCCTGTGAAAATCCGAACTGCTTTCCCTTTTTCAATGTTAATTTTTCTTACATCACCGGCAGCAATTTCATCAACTATCTCAATAGTTTTATTCCTATCTTCATAAGAAAATGCATAACCATCCATAGCGGATTGATTGAAAGATGGAACAGAAATAGGTGCTATAATTTGTTCAGCAAGATAATAACCTAACGAATCTATAACATCTATTTCTCTAATAGATAAATGGGTTACATTTTCTTCTATTAATTTTTTAGCTTCTTCAACAGTAATCATCTTAGTTATCCTCCAATGTTTATCATTGATCTATTCTGAGTGTTTTTCTCGTTATCTAAAAAATCTTCTTGACTTTTCATTCCTCCTCTCACTTGCTTCTTTGTTTTTATAGCCGTTAAAATAAAAGGTGTAATGTCTTCTCCATTTCTTAGCGGAGTTAACAAATCGGTTTCCGTAGAAGAGAATAGGCAGTTTTTTATTTTACCATTTGCTGTTAATCTAATTCTGTTACAACTATCACAAAACGGATTGGATACTGTGCTTATAACACCAAATGTACCCTGATACCCTTTTATTTTATAATTTTTATTAGTGTCATTCTTAGTATCTTCCAATTTAATTAATTGGTCGGGGGCATACTTTGCCTTTATCTTTTCCAGTACTTCTTCTAAAGTAACCACTTTCGATGTATCCCATTTGTTACCATCAAAAGGCATAAATTCAATAAAACGAAAGGATATTTTTTTGTCTTTAGTAAATTCGATAAAATCAATGATTTCGTTGTCGTTTTCACCCTTCATCAATACAGCATTAATTTTCACATTTAACCCACTTTTAACAGCTTGTTTAATATTCGCCATTACGCTATCAAAATAATCTCTATGTGTAAATCGATTAAATTTTTCCTTATTAAGGGTATCCAGACTCACATTAATATTCTTAACTCCACACTCAACAAACAGGTCAATGTATTTGTCTAAAATAATTCCATTGGTAGTAATTCCTAATTCGATGGGTAAAACGGTCAAATTTCGGATAATGTTTTCAAAATTCTTTTTTATTAAAGGTTCTCCACCGGTTAATCGAATTTTTTTAACTCCAAGGGCTACAAATCGTTTGGCCAATTCAACCACTTCAAAGTTATTAAGTATGGTTGATTTTTCCGAAAGTACATTCCCTTCTTCCGGCATACAGTAAAAACACCTTAAATTACATTTTTCTGTAAGTGAAATTCTTAAGTAAGTATGTACCCTACCAAATTGATCTTCAATTATTTTAGGATTCTTTTCCTTAATCGTATCTACTGTAGTAATCGGTGCAATATTTCCCATGAATTTATTCTAAAGACTCCCAGATTAAAATTATCTATTGATAAAATTGAGATGCAAAGTTAGGAGATTGTGTTTAATAATTTTTGCTAAGATTAAAATAATTCAAATTTAACATAAAAATACCATCTAAAATTGTGAAATACAATTATGTATCGTACCATATAATGAAATATATCATTTATACTTATGGAATATATCATTGATATATTTATTTAGTTATGTTACACCTTTGTTCATAAAATTCGTAATAATATGAATTATTCATTTTTTATAAAAAAAATCAATAAAAAACTCTTTATTTTAATAATAGTTGCATTTGTAATTAATGCATGTAAACCAAAAATAAAACCTGTTGAAATTGATTTTTCAGAAAAGACCAGTAAAGATGAAGTACACGCAACAATTAATTCTAATAAGGAATACAAATTTGCTGTATCTGCTTTAATTTCACCACAAGAAAGTTTTATTTATTATCAAGATTTAGTTTCTTATTTAGAGAAAAAAATGAAGCTACACTTCAAAATTGTTCAAAAAAAAACTTATCAGGAAGTAAATTTATTATTGAGAAATAAGCAAGTAGAATTTGCATTTGTGTGTTCAGGAGCTTATGTAGTTGAAAAAGACTTTAGTGATGTTAAAATTCTTGCTGTACCAGTTTGTAATGGGAAAACAACCTATCAAGCGTATATAATTGTAAATAAAAAATCAAAGATAAAAACCTTTGAAGATTTAAGAGATAAATCGTTCGCTTATACAGATAATTTGTCAAATACGGGGAGGTTTTATCCTTTAAAAAGGCTGAAAAAATTGAATACAACTGATGAACTTTTTTTTTCCAAATCAATTTTTACCCACGGTCATGATATTTCAATACAAATGGTATCAAACAGCATAATAGATGGAGCAAGTGTGGGTGGATGTATTCAATTA
>CAYRAD010000104.1:0-7575 GCA_964422135.1 uncultured Vicingus sp. | reverse complement strand
GTGCTTCTAAAGATGCTACAGAATGTGAAATTTATCTGGTAGAGGGAGATTCTGCGGGTGGAACTGCAAAACAAGGTAGGGATCGTCATTTTCAGGCTATTATGCCATTAAGAGGTAAAATCCTAAATGTAGAAAAGGCGATGTTGCATAAGATATTTGAAAATGAAGAGATTAAAAATATTTATACTGCTTTAGGGGTTAGAATAGGTACAGAAGATGATGAAAGAGCTTTAAATATTGAAAAATTAAGGTATCATAAAATTATCATTATGTGTGATGCCGATGTAGATGGTTCTCACATTGAAACATTGATTTTGACTTTCTTCTACCGTTACATGTACGAATTGGTTGAGAAAGGACATGTTTTTATCGCAACTCCACCACTTTACTTAGTAAAAAAAGGGAAAGAACAACATTATTGCTGGACAGAGGATGAAAGAGACCGAATGGTACAGAAATTAAAAGGTGCAGGAAAAGAAAGTAGTGTGCACGTACAACGATACAAAGGTTTGGGAGAAATGAATGCTGAACAATTATGGACCACTACCATGAATCCGGAATTCAGGACTTTACGACAAATCACAATAGAAAGTGCGGCTTCTGCCGACCGTACCTTCTCTATGTTAATGGGTGATGATGTTCCGCCACGAAGAGCATTTATTGAAGACAACGCAAAATATGCCAATATAGATACATAGAAAATGGTAATGTATAAATATGAAAAAACCTCGATATTGTCGAGGTTTTTTGCTTTTTGAATAATCCTTATTTACCAATTATTCATTTGGCTTTGTGTTACAAGTATTTCTTCAGGAATATCATGTTTTCCTTCATATTGGATGGTTTTAATTGTTAATTCGGATTGGTTCAACAAGATTTTTTGCTTTTTAACTCTTTCTTGTGTCACATACTTATCCCTGTCGCCATAAAGAAAAAAGGTATTTACTTTATTAATAATTCCTAAATCCATATCATTAGGAAATACACTTGCCCATAAAATAAAGTTGTTGCAGTTGATTTTGCCGCTAGCTAACCATCTGCTTGCTGTTGCTCCTCCCTGAGAAAAACCAACAATATTTATTTTAGGTGTTTGGGTTGAAGCTTGTTTTAAAATAATAGCATACAATTGCTTGAGGTAGTTAATGTAATCCCTAATTTCTTCTTCCCTGTTTTCTTTAGTCATCCAGCTTGCCCCAACATTGCCTTCCACTCCTTTAACATAAAACCGTGATAAGGCTTCCGGTGCAATAACCAAAGTTTTATCATTGATGATTGGTCGAAATTTTTCAATAAAATCTTTTGCCAAATAACCATAACCGTGCAGCACAAACCAAATGGTTTCGGCTTTATTAATGTTGCCTAAAGAATAATAGTTGGCTGTTTTACTGATGGTAATGTTATGCTTTTGACTCATGTTTGGTTATTGCATTCGGATCAAATTTTACCATTAAGGCCAACCAGATAGCTCTTGAAACTTTAAACACATAAGGCATGGTTACCAAAAGTATAACTCCGTCAATTATTAAAAAAAGGCCCAGATTATATTCCATAAATAAACTTAAAATCAGGAAAACCAAGGCGTTAATAATCACCGTAATAATATAACTGGAATACATGGCTCCATAATAAAAACCGGTTTCTATCTGAAAATCCTGATTGCATTTCGGGCAATTATCGGGCATGTCAAAAAAACCTTTGTATTTATAAGTGTTTTTATTGATAAATAAATCACCTTCATGACATTTTGGGCACTTTAATTTTACAATTGCAACGGTATTGGAAATCTCTAACATAATACTCTTTTACACAAAATTAAGAAAACTAATGCACGGTCTTTTTGAATAAGTCAAAAACAATATGCTTTTTTAATTAATTTCGCGGCATGGTTGGAATTAATGAACTCACAGTCAATTTTGGAGAGCGCTATTTGTTTAATAAAATATCTTTTATTATTACAAAGAATGATAGAATTGGTTTGGTAGGGAAAAACGGTGCAGGAAAATCTACGCTGTTAAAAATAATAGCGGGAGAACAAGAATCTGATGGGGGAAACGTGTCTTTTCCCAACGGTTTTAAAGTAGGCTATTTACCACAAGATATGGATTTTGAACATGGTAAAACCGTGATGGATGAAGCTAAATCAGTGTTTAAGGAGGTAAATGAGTTAAATGATAAAATTGATAAGATTAATCACCAGTTGGCTACCCGCGAAGATTATGAGTCGGACAGCTATCTCGAAATGCTGGATCATTTACATCATTACAACCATCAGTTGCAATTATTAGGAGGCTTTAATGTAGAAGCCAATATCGAAACCATTTTAAAGGGTTTGGGATTTTTGAGTTCTGATTTTACAAGATTGACTGATGAATTTAGCGGTGGTTGGAGAATGCGGATTGAGTTGGCAAAAATTTTACTTTCTAATGCTGATGTGTTATTACTCGATGAACCTACCAACCATTTGGATATAGAGTCTATACAATGGCTAGAGGATTTTTTAAAAGTATATCCCGGAGGAGTGGTTTTGGTTTCGCACGATAAAGCATTCTTAAACAATGTGACCAAACGAACCATTGAAATTGCTTTAGGAAAAATTTACGATTACAAAACTTATTATTCCAATTACTTAGAACAACGTAAAGAAAGAAGAGAACAACAACTGGCGGCTTATACCAATCAGCAAAAACAAATTGCCGATACCGAAAAGTTTATTGAGCGATTCCGTTCAAAAGCAACAAAAGCCGTACAGGTGCAAAGCCGGATTAAACAATTGAATAAGCTCGAAAGAATTGAGATTGAAGAAGAAGACAATACGTCCATGCGTTTCTCTTTTCAACCTGCACCACGCTCTGGAAAAGTAGCTGTTGAAGCACATGAAGTGGGAAAAGCTTATGGAGATAATCGGGTGTTCAGTGATGTGGACTTTTATATTGAACGAGGAAAAAAAGTAGCCTTTGTAGGGAAAAATGGGGAAGGAAAAACAACCATGATTCGTGCTTTGGTTGGCGAACTTGAACATGAAGGAACACTAAAATTAGGGCACAATGTCGAGTTAGCTTATTTTGCTCAAAACCAGGCAGAAGAACTAGATAAGAACAAAACTGTTTTTCAAACCATTGATGAGGTAGCACATGGAGAAATTCGTAAAAAAGTAAGAATGTTGTTGGGGTCTTTTTTGTTTGGAGAAGAGGAAATAGACAAAAAAATATCGGTACTTTCTGGTGGAGAAAGAGCCAGAGTAGCATTGTGTAAATTGTTATTGGCACCAGTTAATTTATTGGTGTTAGATGAGCCCACTAATCACCTCGATATAAAATCTAAAGATGTGCTGAAACAGGCTTTAATGAAATACGATGGCACATTAATTATTATCTCACACGACAGGGATTTTTTAGATGGATTGGTAACAGAAATGTATGAATTTAGCAACGGAAAAGTGAAACAATTTTTGGGTGGAGTTTACGATTTTCTGCAATCTAAAAAGGCAAGTACCATACGTGAATTTGAGCAAAAAGAGAAAGTTGTAGTTAAAAAAGGAAAGTCAACGTCTGAAAATAAGTTGAGCTATGAGGAAAGAAAACAGCGAGATAAAGATATCCGAAAAACAAAAAATAGGGTTAACTCTTTAGAAAAAAAAATATCTCAATTGGAAGGCCAATTAGCAGAGATGAACCAAAAGCTACTCGATCCCAAATCCTATTCGCTGGATTTAATGGAAGAATACGAAAAAATTAAATCAGACTTAGATAAAGCAATGTCGGATTGGGAAAGCAGTAATGAGAAATTAGAAGAGTTACAAGCTTAAAATTAGAGGAGAAATAAAAAATACTAATAACGTCATTCTGAATTTATTTCAGCATACCGAAAAGGCAACTCAAAACTAAAAATTTACGTCTTCACAATATTCCTTTTCATTTTTTAATAATTAGCATTATGAGATACCTATTCCTAACCACGTTTTTGGCAGCTTATTTAAGCTCTTTTTGCCAACTTTCTGTAAGTATAACTTCTTCTACCAATGCATCATGTTTTGGAGCGTGTGATGGTAGTGCAACAGCTACACCAACAGGTGGAACATTACCTTATACTTACCTTTGGAGTACTGGGGACACTAACCAAACTGAGAATAGTTTATGCTCCGGAACTTATTTTGTTATTGTTACCGATTCTTTAGGAGCTACCGCAATGGATAGTATAATCATTACAGAACCACCATTGTTATTGGCATCTATTATCAATATTAACTATCCATCTTGTAATGGAAGCTGTGATGGGTCTGCAACCGTGTCAGTTTCGGGAGGCAGTGGCGGTGTATACACATATTCCTGGAGTACGGTTCCTATGCAAATGACACCAACTGTCACAGGCTTATGTGCCGGAGTGTATTCAGTTGAAGTTGCTGATTCTAATGGTTGTTCTACCTCAGATACTATATTTATAACAGAACCTGCACCGTTGTCTATAAGTTTTACCACTACCGATGACACTTGTGGTTTATGCACCGGTTCTGTAACAGCAATGGTAACCGGAGGAACTCCTCCATATATGTATTATTGGTATCCTCCGGGAGGTGGGCCATGGCCTGCTGTTGTTACAGGATTATGTGCAGGCAGTTATGCATCTACGATAGTTGATTCGAATGGTTGTACCGCTAATGATTCAACAATTGTTAACCTTGCTCCCGGTCCAACTTGTCAATATGGATATATAAATGGAACCGTTTATAATGATATCAATGCCAATTGCAACCAAGATACTTTAGAAATTGGTTTATCTAACGTTCTTCTTCAGGCTAATCCGGGACCTTATTACGCTACAAGCAATGCGAGTGGTGAATATTCATTTGTTATCCCTTTTGGAAATTACACTGTTACTCAGGTTTTGCAACCCTATTATAATGAAATATGTCCTGTTGCCGGTTCTTATGCCTTAGTGTTGGATTCAATAAATAATACGCTAATTAATAATGATTTTGCAGACACCATTTCAGGTGTTCAAGATGTAAGTGTATCTATGAGTTCTACTAGTCCAAGACCGGGATTTCCTTTTAATTATTACATTAATTATTCAAGTATAAGTAGTGTTCCCATAAACGGAACAGTTTCTTTGGTTGTTGATGATACCTTAAATTTTTCTTATGCATCCATTACACCAAATCTAATTTCGGGGGATACCTTATTTTGGAACTACACCAATTTACAACAATTTGAAACAAGGTATCTTTCCGCTGTTTTTCAAGTTCCTAATCAGGTTGGATTGTTAGGAGACACCTTAACTGCTTGTGCTCAAGTAACTCCAATTGTAGGAGATGTTGATTCTACTAATAATACTGCATGCAACAGTAGAGTAATTACTGGTTCTTTTGATCCTAATGATAAAGAAGTAGAACCAAAGGGAGTGGGTTCAACAGGAGACATTTTGTTGTCGCAACAGGAGCTGACTTATACAGTAAGGTTTCAAAATACTGGAACTGCACCGGCTGTGAATGTAGTTGTAGTAGATACCTTATCTGCTAATCTTGATGTGACAACGTTAAAAAATGTAATGGCCAGCCATCCTTTTACCTATGAAGTTAGCGGACAAGGAATTTTAACATTTAGCTTTGATAGTATCATGCTACCCGATAGCAACATAAATGAAGCAGCAAGTCATGGATTAATTCAATTTACTATTGACCAAAATCCGGCTAATAACATTGGAACTGTTATCGAAAATACTGCTGAAATTTATTTTGATTTTAATCCTGCTGTGATTACCAATACAGTGGTAAATACTATTGTTACGGTAACTGATATTTATAAAAATGAAAACTCACTAAATGTGGTTAATGTTTATCCTAATCCTTCTAACGGATTATTTACCATTGACCTAAAACTGGAAAAAGAAAATAATATTAAAGTGGAACTGTTTGATGTGGTAGGTAAAAAGATCTCAGGGCTTTCTAATCAAAAATTACAAACCGGTAGCCATCAATTAAAAATGGACATTGCTAAAATGAGTTTAGGTATTTACTTTATGTCAGTACAGATTGGATCTGAGAACTATTTGAAGAAAATCGTTGTTCAGTGATTTTACAAAATAATCCTTAATTTTAGGTATTGAATTTATTTTACACGATTTACTAAATGAGGAGTTTAACCTTTTTTTTCCTATTCTTCAGTACTGTTTCTTTCGGGCAAATAGTTATCAACGAGATTTCAAGTGCTCAAAATTCAGGTTATGCAGACGAGAATGGTGACTATCCCGATTGGATTGAATTGTATAATAAAGGAACCTCAACAATTAATTTAGAAGGTTATAGATTAACCAGAGTAGAAAATGATGAGATCGAATGGACATTTCCCGTTGTATTTATTAAACCCGGAGAACATCTAACCGTTTTTGCTTCCGAAAAAAACAGGAAATTAGTTTTTGATCATTGGGAAGTTCCTGTCTATCCCGAAATGTTCTGGAGGTATTTTCCAGGAACTTCGCAACCTCCTTCCAATTGGAATTTACCAACTTTTAATGATGGAAGCTGGAGCTTAGGACAAGGAGGAATAGGTTACGGTGATGGTGATGATTCTACAGTTATTGCACCGACCACCTCATGTTATTTGAGAACAAGTTTTAATTTACCCGATACTTCCAACATCGCTGTTGCATTAATAGCAGTAGATTATGATGCTGCTTTTGTTGCTTACTTAAATGGGGTTGAACTTAAAAGAAGTAACATTGGAGTGGATGGGGTTCCTCCATTATACACTGATTTAGCTTATGATGAACATGAAGCACAGGAATATCAGGGAGGTAGTCCGGAATTCTATTTTGTTGATAATAATATACTTAATTCAGCAAAAGTTAATGGACTTAATACCTTTGGGATTGAAGTACATAACTATGCTGGAGATCTGTCGGATTTAACGATAAGGGCTTATTTATTATTAGGGATGAAAGATACTACTGTTACATTTATCCCGTTTCCAGTTGACAATATTAATTTACATACCAATTTTAATATCTCAAGTTCTCCTTTTCGAATTAAGTTGTTTGATAACAACGGAACAAAAATAGATGAGGTGATAATGAATGAGGTTCATACCAACAATTCTCGAGGTAGAACTACCGATGGAGCAGAACAATGGTGCTTATTCAATACACCAACCCCCGACACATCTAATGCCATCTCTAGTTGTTACTCAAATTATGCAGAGGACCCTGTTTTTACTTTAAAAGCTGGTTTTTATAATGGTAACCAAGCTACACAAATGACTGCCTCAGCTGCTGGTAATATATATTACACCACCGATGGAAATATTCCTACGCCAAGTGCAACAAATTTATATACTGGCAATATTCCAATAAATTCAAATACCATTTTAAAAGCGAAATTTTTTCCTTCCGACCCCAATTTATTGCCAAGCAGGACAATAACTTCAAGTTATTTTATCAACGAAAATGTAGTGCTCCCTGTTATTTCCATAACTACTCCTCCAGCAAATTTATGGGATTATTATACGGGCTTATATGTAATGGGACCTGATGCTGATTCTTTGAATTATCCTTTTTTGGGAGCTAATTTTTGGAAGGGATGGG
>CAYRAD010000103.1:0-7577 GCA_964422135.1 uncultured Vicingus sp. | reverse complement strand
TACTATTTTTATTCAAAATGCACAACGGGTTATAAACAGTATTTTTATTAAGTGATTCTCCTTCGGAGAATTAAAAGGGTCTTTTATTATGAAATTATTGAAACAACTTTGTGAAGTACATGCACCAGCTGGTAGCGAGTATAAAATGACGGAATTTTTATTGGATTACATCCATCAAAACAAAAAGAGCTGGAAAGTTCAACCTAAAATCGTTTCAGGAGAAGATTTTCAGGATTGCGTTATGCTTGTTTTTGGAAAACCTACAACAGCAATCTTTGCACACATGGATTCTGTTGGTTATACGGTTGGTTATGATAATAAGCTCATAAAGATTGGTGGACCTTCAGCTATAAAAGGAGCAAAACTAGTTGGAGAGGACAGTAAAGGAAAAATCAGATGCACATTAGAATCAGAGGAAGATGAACATCAATTTTTAGTTCACTCTGCAAAATACAAAAGAGCAATAGATAGAGGAACAACTTTAACTTATTTACCCGATTTTAGAGAAGATGATGAATTTGTGCAATGTTGTTACATGGATAATAGATTAGGGATTTGGAGTGCCTTACAAGTTGCACAAAATTTAGAAAATGGAGTGATTGTTTTTTCTGCATGGGAAGAACATGGAGGAGGAAGTGTTGGGTATTTAGGAAGATATTTATATGAGCAATTAAACGTGAAACAAGCGTTAATTTCTGATATTACCTGGATAACGGAAGGAGTAAAACATGGTAAAGGCGTTGCTGTTTCGATACGCGATTCGGGTATTCCTCGTAGGAGTTATTTGAATAGAATTTTAAAACTGGCTAAAGAAAGTAAAATCCCGTTTCAGATAGAGGTAGAAAGTGCCGGAGGTAGTGATGGAAATGCCCTACAACGCTCTCCGTATCCTTTCGATTGGTGTTTTATTGGGGCAGGAGAAGACCATGTTCACTCACCCGATGAAAAAGTACATAAAATAGACATTAATGCCATGGTGGATTTGTATCGTTACTTGATGAAGCATTTATAGTAAATTACCTCTTTTTCCTTATCTTAGCAGACTATTTCCAAATCAAAAAAATAAGATTTGAAACAAGCTGTAGTCAAAAAAGGAAAAGTTATTGCCCAAAATGTACCTGCTCCGAATGTAAGTAAAGGCTGTGTTCTCATAAAAGTTCATTACAGTTGTATTTCTGCAGGCACTGAAATGAGTAGTGTTACAAGCACTAAAAAATCATTGCTTAAAAGAGCTATCGATTCTCCGGATGAAGTGAAGGAGGTACTTGATTTTATCAAAGTAAACGGGGTTAAAAAAACCATTCAAAAGATAAAAGGAGTAATTGAAGGGGGCAAACAAACAGGGTATTCTGTTTCAGGAGAAGTAATTGCTGTTGGTCAGGAAGTTACCAATTTTCAGATTGGAGATAGGGTGGCTGCTGCTGGGGCTGGCATTGCGAATCATGCAGAATATGTTGATGTGCCTACTAACCTGGTAATGAAAATACCAGTTGATTTAGATTATCGTCAGGCCTCTACAGTTACTATGGGTGGAATAGCAATGCAGGGTGTTCGAAGGGCAGATTTGAGATTTGGAGAAAGTTGTGTTGTCGTTGGAGCAGGAATATTAGGATTGTTAGCATTACAAATGCTCAAATTAAGTGGAGTTAGAGTAATTGTTAGCGATTTGGATGAACACCGCCTAAAATTAGCTGAAGAATTGGGTGCAGATTTATGTATTAATCCTGCAAAAGATGATGCCATTAAAATTTCAAATAATTTTTCAGGAGGATATGGAGTAGATTGTGTTTTATTTACTGCAGCAACTTTAAGCAGCAAACCTTTGTCCGATTCATTTAAAATGTGTCGTAAGAAAGGAAAAGTAGTATTGGTTGGTGTTGTTGGTATGGAAATTAATCGTGGTGATATGTACGCCAAAGAACTGGATTTTCAGATTTCTACTTCTTACGGTCCGGGAAGATATGATGCTAATTATGAAGAAAAAGGAATGGACTATCCATTATCTTATGTTCGCTGGACGGAAAACAGAAATATGACGGAGTATCTTCAGCTAATGGCTGAAGGTAAAATTCAGATTGATAGGATGATTGATGCAATTTACTCAATTGAAAAGGTGGATGAAGCATTTGAAAGTCTGGAAAAGGAAACACAAAAACCCATTATCGTTTTATTGGATTATAAAAATTCATCAGATATAAAAAAAGTTGAACTTACTTCAACCCCTGTAAACAAAGAGGTAGTTAATGTAGGTCTTGTTGGTGCAGGAAATTTTGCTACCGGAATGCATTTACCTAATATCAAAAAATTAACGAATAAATATGCTGTTCGTGCTATTATGAGCCGGAACGGTTTTAATGCCAATGCTGTTGCTAACCAGTTTGGTGCAGCTTATTCCACAACAGATTTTGATGAAATAATTAATGATACAGACATCGATTTGGTAATGATTACTACACGACACGATAGCCATGCCCGTTTGGTATTAAAAAGTTTGCAAGCAGGTAAACATACTTTCGTTGAAAAGCCTTTGGCCATTAATCAGCAAGAATTGAATAAAATAAAAGAATTTTATCAATCAGATATGGGACATAAGCCTGTTTTAATGACAGGATTTAACCGAAGATTCAGCAAGTTTACCCAAGAAATTAAGAAGCATACAGCTAAACGAATAAATCCTTTGTTTATTCAATATCGAATGAATGCCGGATTTATTCCATTAGATAGTTGGGTTCATGAGCATGGCGGACGAATAATAGGCGAAGCCTGTCATATTATTGATCTAATGAATTCGTTGACCAATTCAGCTATAAAATCTATTAATTATGAAAAACTTTCTCCAAACAATGACAAGTTTTCACAACAGGATAATGTGGCGATAATTCTTAAATATGAGGATGGTTCAGTTTGCAACATTCAATATTTCGCTTGTGGAAGCAAACAAATTTCAAAAGAATACATGGAAGTTCATTTTGATGAAAAAACAATTATCATGGACGACTATAAGACGCTGAGAGGAAAAGGAATTAGCATTAATGAAATAAATCTGGGAAGAAGCGATAAAGGACAAAAAGAGGAACTGGAAGCCTTGTATGAAACATTGAAAGGGAATGTGTTGGATTGGCCAATATCTTTAGAAGATATGATTCAGACAACCGAATCCACATTTTTAATTAATAACTGATGTCATTAAAGGATAAAATCGAAAATGACAATTTTACAGGACGAAGCCTTCGTTCATTGCTCTCCATGTATCCTTATGAAAAATGGAAATTAGGCAAAGCTTTTTTCGACTATTATCAGCTTTTGTTTAAAAACGAAAAATTAACTTACGAAGAAGTAAGAAACTACCAGTTCACTGAATTGCTGCGTGTGGTCAATCAGGCTTATAATAATACAGTTTATTATAAAGAAAAGTATGATGCTGCCGGTTTTCATCCATCTCACCTGAAAAGTATTGAAGATATAAAACTAATTCCTGTATTAACAAGAGATGAAGTCCGCAACCATAGTGAACATATGGTAGATAGGTCTTTTAAAGGAAAACGCTACAAATCAGTAACAAGTGGTACTACGGCAAAACCATTAACCATTTACCGAAACAAAGTAACCGCACAGAAAGAATGGGCGGCTATCTGTTATCAATGGTCACGAATTGGATATGAACAGGGAGAGGGTAGGATTGAATTCAGGGGGATTTTGCCTAAAGCTACCACTTTTATTCACTTAAAACATGAAAGGGTATTGCGGGTTAATTTAATCGAGATGGATAGCAATAATGTTGATTCGATTGTTGATGCCATTGTTAAAAGTGCTTACAATTACATTCATGGATATCCTGGATCAATTTGTAAATTTATTAAACTGGTTATCGCTAAACAAGGTTCATTTCCAAAAGAATTTAAGATTAGAAAATTTATGTTGGCATCAGAAAATATTTTTGATTGGCAACTGGATCTAATCCGTGAAACATTTAAAGGGGCGACTCTTATATGTCATTATGGACAAGCAGAAAAAGTAGCCTTAGGAGCTTGGAATGGAGATGAAAATTACCACTTTATTCCTTCATACAGTATCACCGAAATCAAAGAAAACACGTTAATTGGGACAAGTTTTATCAGTGATATTATGCCGTTGATCAGGTATGAAGTAAATGATGCTATGAACCTTAAATCGATTAAACAAATTTCAGATAAATGCCTTTATCCTGTGGTCGATCAAATAAGGGGAAGAATAGAAGATATTACTTATACCACAGAAGGAAAAGAAGTTCCTCCGGCATTGGTGACTTTTCCATTTAAAAACTTAAAAGTAATCGAATCGTGCAAAATTACCCAAGTGGGTAAAGCAGAATTTGAATTACTCATACAAACTCAGCAAACAGGAGAACTTTTAGATGGAGAACTCAAGGAATTGATGCAAAAAATGAAAATGATCTATGGCAATGATGCCCATTTTGATTATTCAATAACCGATAAAATACCTCTGCTCAAAAGTGGTAAGTTTAAATGGGTGGAATGTAAAATATAATTATAAATTGAGACGGATTATCACAATACTCGGTTTCTTTTTTCTTTTTACGGAAATCTTTGCCCAATCTCATACTTTTCATCATTATACTGTAGAAGACGGATTGCCAAGTTCTGAAGTCTATTCTGCCTTTCAGGATTCGAAGGGTTATATGTGGTTTGCTACAGATGCAGGAGTTAGCCGTTTTAATGGTTATGAGTTCGAGAATTTTGATGCCAATGATGGGTTAACCGATAACACCGTATTTTTAATTACAGAAGATTATAAGGGAAGAATTTGGTTTGGGACATTTAATGGTAAGTTATGTTATTTCTATAATGATAGTATCTATCCATATAAATACAATAAAGCATTAAGTTCGAAAATCATAGAAAAAAGACCTATGTGTAGTTTTGAGGTCGATTCTAATGAAACTGTGTGGATAGGATTTTTTACTCAGGGGTTGTTTAAATGTGATAAGAAAGGAAATGTTAATCAGGTTACAAAAAAGGAAAAGGAATGTGATCCTCTTTTAAAAGTAGTTTTGGCAAAAAATCATGTCATTTTTGGATCGACAGATGTGTCTGATAAAACAAAATTATTGATTTCACAAGGAGTAGTACAACAATGTCAATTTTGTATAGAAGCTAACAAAGATGATATAGTATTTAATAAAGGACTATTGTTTCTTAATGATTTTTCTCATGATATATCTAATTTATTTGTTAATAAATATTTGAATGATGTAATCATTATACATAGTTTACAGTCAATGAGAATTAATTTTAGTGCTAATAAATCAAAGGCCTCAATAATTAATGTTCCGGATGTTTTAATAAAAAAAAACAGATTATACTCAGTATATAGTGATGATGGTTATTTATGGTTTTGTGTCAATAAGAAAGGAGTTTATAAATGTATTTTAGATAATAATAGAATTGTCATTATTGACCATTATTTTAAAGGAAAATCGATATCAAGGGTTTATAGGGATAGGGAAAACGGTTTGTGGTTCCAGTCTTTAGACGATGGTATTTATTATGTTCCATCAGAGCTATTTAAGAATATAGTTGTTGGTAATCGGTCTGAAAAAAAAATATCATCAGTCACAATTGATAGTTTAGGTAAAAATATTTTTACATTAACAGAAGATGGGAAGGTATATCAGACTGGTTATGAAAAAGATGGTTTTCCATGTAGGTTGATTTTTCAGTCACAATTCAGGAATTACCCATTATATTTCGACTATGACAATAATGAGTTACTATTGGGAAAGATGTGGAAAGGGGTTACATTTTTCAAAAGCGATCGGATAGGTATTAAGAAATGTTCTGCATACAATACAGGGTTTAAATCAATTATTGTTCATTCGGATACTATTTATAAGGTAAACTATATGGGATTTTCTATTATGATTGATGGTCAGGAAAAATATTTCTCATACCCTGAACATGAAAAGATGTGGTGCACGAGCCTGATTAAAGATGGAGCTAATATCTGGATAGGAACTAATGACGGTATTAGAATCTATTCAGATCAAAAAATTACTAATCCCTATAGTACCAATAAATACCTGTCAACATCCATAACCGATATGACCCGATTTAGTAAAGATATATTTTTTGTTGGAACCAAGAGTTATGGAATATTAGTCATTCAAAAGGACAGTATAATGGATATTATCAATGAAGAAGATGGATTGGTTGGAAATCTGGTAAGAAAAATTTATGTTGATAACGAGAAGAATATTTGGGTAGGAACCAATAAAGGATTAAGCAGAATTAATTATAGAGGTAAAGATAAATATCGGTTATACAATTTAACCCGAAAACACGGTTTAATATCGGGAGAAGTTCTTGATTTGTGTTCTGATAAAAAAATATTATTTGTAGCAACAACTAATGGATTGGTTCAGTTTGATAAAACTAAAATCATGATTAATAAAACTCCTCCACCTATATATATTACTCAGTTTGAGGTGAATTCTGAAAAAAGAGATATACAGGAAGAGTCAGAACTAAGTTATCAGGAAAATTTTATCAACATCTACTTCGAAGGAGTTAATTACAGGAGTTTAGGAGAGATAGAATACCAATATCGAATGTTGGGTATTGATACCAACTGGGTATCTACAACATCAAGGTCAGTACAATATCCAACATTACAACCTAACAATTATCAATTTGAAGTAAAGGCAAAAAATGAAGATGGATATTGGAGTAAGCCTTCAGTAATAACTTTTACCATTAAACCTCCTTTTTGGTTAACATGGTGGTTTATAATGTTGGAAGTGGTTATGGGGTTACTAATTATTGCTATTGTTTTTAAATACAGGGAAAAACAAATAAAAAACAAATCTTTGGTTCAGAAACGGATGGTTGAATTAGAATTAAGAGCATTGCGTTCCCAGATGAATCCCCATTTTATATTTAATACTCTCAATTCCATACAGCACTTTATGTCGGAGAATGACTTTAAGAATACGAACAAATACTTAACCCAATTTGCTAAGCTGATTCGTACAGTTCTTAACCTATCTGAAAAGAATATGATTACGATACAGGAAGAACTGGACATGCTTACTTTATATTTGGATTTGGAGGAAATAAGGTTTGAAGAAGAATTTGACTACGAAATTAATGTGGATGAAGAAATAGATAAGGATTATGATGAAATTCCCTCTATGCTAATTCAACCATACATTGAAAATGCCATTTGGCATGGATTAATGAATAAAGATAAAAGAGGGGCAATAAAAATTGATATAGCAATAGAAGAAAATTATCTTCGTTGTTCAATAGAAGACAATGGAATAGGAAGAAAACGAGCAGCAGAAATAAAAGCAAAACGGAATATAAAACAGAAATCAGTGGGAATGAGCATTACCAAAGAGCGATTGGATATTCTTAATAACAAAAAGATAAATGTTGAAATTATCGATTTAAAAGATGACTTAGGTAAAGCGGAAGGAACAAAAGTAATAATTAGGATACCTTATAAAATTGAATAATAATTATGATAACAGCAATTATAATAGATGATGAAAAGAAATCAAGGGAAGTACTGAAGAG
>CAYRAD010000102.1:0-7613 GCA_964422135.1 uncultured Vicingus sp. | reverse complement strand
CTGTTATTCACCCAACCTTTGCCCTAAATAAAACATTTTGTTTTTTATAATATATTAAATGAATACACCAACTGAGTTTTCTTTGACAAAGCGTGAAAAGGACGTTTTAAATTTAATCTCAAAAGGTTTAAGTAATAAAGAAATAAGCAAAATATTATTGGTTTCTAACAATACAGTTAAAACTCATTTACTAAAAATATATAAAAAATTAAATGTTAAAAATAGAACCCAAGCGGTAATCAAAACAAAAACAAATGTAAATGGTGTAAATATTTACCCTAATCCAGCAAATGAGTCTTTAACTATTTCCTTTGGTAAGGAGTTTAATGGAGGGATTGAAATACAAAACCTAAATGGTAAAATTGTTTTGAAAGAAACTATAAATTCTTCTTCAATAAAGTTAAATCTATCAGCTATAGCTAAAGGAATCTATATTTTAAAAATAACAGATATAAATATAAATCAACAATATAGATTAGTTGTAAATTAATTTATTAGATCTCATAACTAATGAAGTTGTTTAAAGTTAAAATTTGAGAATGAAAATTAAAAACACTTAAAAAATGGAAACGAAAAGAATTTATAAAAAGCCACTCGTTATGGCATTAAAAACTAAAAAGGTAACTACAAAAAGTTTATTTTTTATTGGCTTTTTCCTCATCGGGATAGCCACCATAGCTCAGCCTAGTGATGCAACCATACTTAGTAACTTGAAAGCAAAAGCTGGCAAAACGCTAATTTCACTAAAGTTAACTGGTTCGAGAAAAGGAGTGGTTCAAGAATATGAAAATGGAGTAAGGGTTAATAATTTTTACCGATATTATGAAAGTACCATGAAAACTGAATACGCTGGGGTAAATGTTATTTACAGGGGCGGTGTTAAATATGGTAGTAGAGGAGGTAGTTGGAAATTTATTCAAAAATTAATTGGAGAAAACAGTTATACAGGAATTTCAAACCCTAGCTGGGAAGAAATTAAAACCCTATTAACTGGTAACTTACAAAAAACACTTGGTGCAAGATATGGTAAAATTGTTGGAGAAATTACTGATTTTCGTTTGGCAGACAAACCCGAATGGAATTGGCCTGATTTAACTTCGGTAGAATTTGTTGTCACCATGACTTATAATGAAAAAATTAGCAATACCGAACTTCAAAAAACTAGACAGAAATACAAAATTCGTTTATATGCTGAAAAATTTAAAGGTCCTTGGGGCAAGGATTTTTTATCTACAACCAAAGACCAAGAAGAGAATCTAGGAGTAACCAAATATTCGTCAGATGAACTTAAAGCCATGAAAACTTTAAGAGAAACCAACATTCAAAAAATGGTAGATGCGGAAATTGCTAATTTGCCTAAAGTAACCATTCCATCATTTGCTAATCATAATTCTTTTGTTTATTACATACACAATATGCTGCTAACAGCTGACGAGCCAACCATTGAAGCCAATTTAAGACAATTGTTAGCTTCAGGTTATTTTGATCCAAATTTAAAAGGTGTACCTACAAAAACTGGACTTAATTTAATTAATGAAATAAAAGCACAATCCATTGGCTATCGACAACAGTATTGTAAAAAACCACAAATCAAACACAACCAAACGAATATGACAGAGTGGTATAACAAAAATGCCACAACTTATTCAAGACTGTCAAGTCATGACTTAGGAAATGGGAAAAGAGCCATATCAGAAATTTCTTTGAGTGTTCCAAAGCCAACAAGTCCTGAAGGAAAAGCACTTGCAGCAATGGCATGTAAAGTGCGTTCGAATCCTTTAAAAAGAATGTTTGCAACTAAACTAAAATCGAATATGGGAGCTCCTGTATTCTCTAAATATGGCAAAAGCGAATGGTTTTATATTGGCAAGCTCGATGGTACTTCAAATGGTGGTTATAAAATAAAGTGGTTAGATGGTTCATCAACAGTAGAAGTCGTAAAATACGTATGTAATTTTGAATTAATACCTGGCGATTTAGTTTATATAAAAAATAGTAGCGGACAAATCGTTCAACGTTGGATTACAGAAAATAATGGAAGCTATGTAGTAAAAGTAGAAGATCTCAATGGAAGGATTAGTTCCGTTAATTTAAAAGATTTACGTTTTAAATAATAACTTTTTTCTTATTCTCACTAATGAAAGGTCGTATTAATTACGACCTTTCTTAACTTAAAACAGTAGTGTTTAATCGAAAAAATTTCTCGAGTTTTTGCCTTTAGATTCCGTTTTCACCTTTCCTTTCTGAGGGGGCAAACTTTGTAAAAATTTTGGTTGAGGAAAATTAACTGAAAAAGATTTTTCTACCTTTGTTTTTCTATGATTAAGAAATTTTTATTCCTTACACTTATTTTACTTTTCAAGTTAAATTCTAATGCTACAGTTTTAGATAGTTTGCAGCAAGAATTACAAAAAACTACAGGTGTAGAAAAAGCTGATGTACTCAATTATATTTCATACGAATATTTACATGTTAATCAAGATACATCACTCCAATATGCTCAAAAGGCTTTACAGATTGCCCAAAAGCTAAAACACCAACCAACAATTGCTCAATGTTATTACCGAATTGGAATAGCTTATGATTTAATGAGTGATTTTAATAATGCTCTTACTTTTTACAATAAAGCATTACTTATTAATCAACAACTTAAAAATCAAGAAAAAATTAGTGGCTGCATAAATAGTATTGGTGGTGTTTATTATTATATGGGAAATTATGAAAATGCCCTAAAATATTATTTAAGAGCTTTAACTATTAGGGAAAAACTTCTTAAAGAAAATCAATCAATTGAGTTTGAAAAACTAGTGGCTCAAAGCCATAATAATATTGCTATGATTTATAAAGCTCAGAAAAATTATTCTAAAGCTCTTAATTATTATCAATCCTCACTCGAAGTTAAAAGGAGAATAAATGATAGAAAAGGTATTCTTGCTAGTTTAATGAATGTTGGAGCAGTTCACCTAGAATTAAAACACGATGAACTTGCACGAAAAGTTTTAGAGGAAGCTTTGCAAATAGCAAAAAAAGAAAATTTGATAGAAGATATTGGATCCATCCATGTAAACCTTGGGTTAACCTACAAAACACCTAAACAGCTTGACTTAGCACTGAATTACTTTAATCAAGCAAAAGAAATATATGATACCCTTCAATCACCTTATATATTAGCATGTATTCATATAAATATTTCGGCAGTTTATGTAGAATTAAAAGAATACGAAAAAGGTGCTTATTACGCCAATAAAGCTTTAAAAATAGGAAACGAAATACAATCATTAAGAATACAACAAGAAGCACAAAAATCTTTAGCTACAAGTTTTAGTGAGATGAATGATTTTAAAAAAGCTTTCTATTATCAAAATCAGCTACTTATTTTAAATGATAGTTTATTAAGTATAGATAAAAATAGAGCATTATTAGAACTATCAACCAAATATGAAACGCATAAAAAGCAACAAAAAATAGAATTGTTAAACACAAAAACTAAATTACAACAGACAGTAATAGCTAAAGAACAAGACGAAAATTTAATTCTATTATCACTATTAGGTTTTCTTGTTTTTATTTCAGGAACTATTATTATTATTATACGACAAAGAAAAAAAGTTGCCGAAGAAAGAAGTTTATTAAAAATTCAAAATCATATTAAAGAAATTGATTTTTTACATACTCAATTGGCTCACAAAGTAGAAAAACATAGCCCTTTAAACATACAAGTTAAAGAAAAAAATATTAATGAATATTTATTGAGCCCTTTAACCATAAGAGAAATAGAAGTGTTAAACCAAATTGCAGAAGGCAAATCCAACAAAGAAATAAGCGACACATTATTTGTGTCTGTAAATACCATTAAAACACACATACTGCGCATTTACGAAAAATTAGATGTGCAAAACAGAACCCAAGCAGCTGTGAAAGCTAGCACATTGCATATTCTTAAATAACTTTTTTCTTTTCTGAAAAAAATAAACTAATTCTTATTTTACTAATAACCTGAACCCATTACCATGTACATTAATTATTTCTACAGAAGTATCCTCTTTTAGGTATTTTCTGAGTTTTGCAATAAAAACGTCCATACTTCTGGTGGTAAAGTAGTTATTATCGTTCCATATTTTATTTAAGGCAGTATCTCTAGAAACAACTGAATTTAAATTCTCACACAATAATTTTAATAATTCCGACTCTTTGGGAGAAAGTTTTTGGGAAATATTTTTTGATTTAAGTTCTCGTGTTTCTGTATTAAAATTAAATTGTCCGAAGTAAAAATTTGTAGTTTCTTTCTTTTTTATGGTAGTTGCATTTCGGTTTAAAATGGCCTTTAATTTACACAATAAAACCTCTGTATCAAAAGGCTTAGTAATATAATCGTCTGCTCCAATCTGATACCCTTTTAGTATATCTTCCTTCAATTTTTTGGCAGTCAGAAAAATTAAAGGAATGGCTGGATTAATCTTTTTTATTTCAGTTGCCAGGCTAAATCCATCTCTTAAAGGCATCATTACATCTAAAACACATAGGTCGTAAAGGTTGTCTCTAAAGCTTTGCAAGCCTTTATTACCATCAGAACACAGCGTCACTAAATAATCATTAAGTTCCAGATAATTTTTAAGAACTGAGCCAAAATTTACCTCATCTTCGACTAATAATATGGAATATTTTTTACTCAACTAATAGTAGGAATATTAATAATAAAAGTTGTTCCTTCTTTCAATTTACTTTTTAAAGAAATTAATCCTTTATGAGCATTTATAATCGTTTTTACATAGCTCAATCCAATTCCAAAACCTTTAACCGTATGAATGTTTCCTTTTTGTATCCGGTAAAATTTATCAAACACCTTTTTTTGTGTTTCATTGTTCATTCCTATACCATTATCTGAAATCTTTATTTCGCAAAATCCATTTACCAGGTTGGTATCAATACTAATTTCAGGTTTGTTTTCATTGTACTTTATGGCATTGTCAATCAAATTACAAATGGCATTTTGTAAATGAACCTCATCTCCTATAACCAGCAAATGATCTTTGGTTAGATTATATTTGAGTTGAGCATTATTAGCTTCCAGTTGCAGTTTCATTCGTTCCTGAATTTTATTCAAAAGCGAATTAATATCTACCTCTTTTTTATTGAACTCCAATTCATCTTTTTCTCCCAAAGCAGTATTCAAAACACTTTCCACTTGTTGGTTCATTCTCAGGTTTTCTTTTCTAATCACATTTGCAAAATGATGAATTTGTTTTTTATCCTCTATTACTTTAGGGTGGGTTATTGAATCAATAGCTAAAAATATAGTGGAAATAGGTGTTTTAAACTCGTGGGTCATGTTATTAATAAAATCATTTTTCATTTCGGAAAGCTTTTTCTGTTTAAACATGTAATGCAGTGTAGCAGCAAAAGTGAGGATAATGATTAGGGTAAAAACAATGGAACTGATTAACATAATCCACATTGATTTTAGAATATAGCTATGTTTATTGTGAAAACTAATAGCCAGCTGTGCAGGTTCGTGAATCAGGTTATGCTTAAACAAATTAACAGTGTATGAGTTCTTTGAAATAGAAAAGTTGTCTGATGAAAATTCTTCTACAACATTGTCATCATCAACAATACCGTAAGTAAATGGAAGTTCAATTCCATTGTCATTAAGGTGAAATCCAACGATAGAATCAATGTTTGTTTCATTTAGTAAATGATGAATTGGGTCGTCAATATCCTTAAATTCTTTAATCATTTTTATCATGACATTCCCGAATCGATTAATACTGATATTATCTTCTCCCCCCATTACCAACAACGAATCGTCCTCTAAGATTTGTTCCAGTTTATTAATGTTGTTCTTAATATCGATGGTTTGTGTTTCTCCATTAATACTAATTTTCATTTCCATATTATCACTATCATCATCACACGAAAAATTATAATCAAAGGAGTTATTTTGAGAAGAATCTCCTATAATAATTGAATTTATAGCTTTCTTAACTTTTTGATTTTTATCACAAACAGCATTAGAATCTATATTTACACTGGTTATTGTAGTAGCCAATTGTTTATGAACAAAATCCATAGATTCGTTATCTTCAAAATCTGCCACAACATTGTTCAGAGCATCATTTACCAATTGATCAAATTGGGTTTCTTTTACCTGAATACCATTGTGTATCCAGTAAACCTGAACCCAAATAATGCCAATTAATGAGATGCTCATTAAAGCAATTAACAGGTATAAGGTTCTTTTTTTCATAACAATTATGACAACAAATTTAACGTTTAAGCAATATCAAACCGAAACTTTAACTTTTCCTTAACTTTCTTTAGGACTTCGTTAACAGTAACCTATAACATCACATTGTAGATTTGTACAGAAGTTAAAGTTAAATCAAAAATTAATATTATGAAAAATTTAAAACTCTTATTAATTCCTATTGGGCTAATTGCATTAGTAATAGGAATATTTTCATTTTCTACTTACAACGGTAAAGATGGAGATAAAAAGTGTACAATTAAAATAGTAAAAATTATTAATGGTGAAGAAACGGTGATTGATTCCACTTTTGATTGTGATGAAGATATGAGCTGGATAAATTGCTTACATGCCGGTTTAGGTGGTGACTCCATTCATAAAATGATAAAAGTTATGATGCTGGATGGTGATTCGGGAGAATGTAATTTCAACTTTGATTTTGATAGCGATGAAGAAAATGGAATGGGTATGATGAAAATTAGTGGAGATGACGGAGAAGATGTTGAAATGAAAATCGATTGCAAAATGATGGATGGAAAAGATGGAGTGATGAAAATGATGATTAATGGAAAAGAAATGGAGATTAAACTGGACGATTGCAAGAAAATGATAGAAAAACTGCACAAGCACATTGGAAGCATGGATGATGAATCGGGAAATGTTGAAATTACAATAGATAGTGGTGAGGATGGAGAAGAAGCCCATACAGTTAAAATAATTAAAACTGTTGATGATGATGGAAAAGTGACAATGAAAAAAATTGTGGATGGAAAAGAAACTGAAATTGATGCGAGCGAAATGCATAAAATGCATTGCAAGGATATGAAAACATGCAAAAAAATAAAATGTGATATGGACGGAGCACATAAAATGAAAATTGATGTGCAGGTGGATGAAAAAGATGGAAAACATATGGTTATCATTACTAAAATAACCAGCGAAAACAAAGAGGAATTGGCAAAGAAAAATCCTGCGGTAAAATCTAATTTAAAAAAGAAAGAATTGGCTGTAGAAAACCTAAATTTTAGTCCAAATCCAAACAATGGTAAATTCGATTTGCAATTTAAATTAGACAAAAAACAAGCTGTTCAAATCAAAATATTTGACATACAGGGAAAAGAAGTTTACAACGAAAAAGTTAGCGATTTCGATGGTAAATACTCGCATAATATAGATATTAGTGAAAATGGAGAAGGAATATATTTACTCCAAATTATACAGGGAGATAAAGCGAGTACCAATAAAATTGTAATAAAGTAGTTTAGTTAGTGTATAAATGATAAAACCCTTCATAATTCATTTTATGAAGGGTTTTTAATTTTTATATGTTTTATAACTTACTTACTTTTAAGCAGTATTTTTAAAC
>CAYRAD010000101.1:6540-7703 GCA_964422135.1 uncultured Vicingus sp. | reverse complement strand
AATGGTGCCTTAATTGTGGCACCCAAAGGTGTGTATAAAAATTGGTATGATTCTGAAATACCAGAACACTTGGTTGATCATATTGAAAAGAAAACGGTGTTGTGGCAGGCAAATATAACCGCTAAACAAGAACAAAAACTAAAGTCTTTATTTACTCCTGGAATAGATCTTCACATTTTAATTATGAATGTAGAAGCTTTATCTACTAAAAAAGGCGTTGATTTTGCTCGTAAATTCTTAATGTCTCATCAAACACTATTTGCAGTAGATGAATCAACAACAATTAAAAACCCAAAAGCTAAAAGAACAAAAAACATAGTATCTTTATCTACTTTAGGTAAATATAGAAGAATATTAACAGGATCTCCTGTAACTAAATCACCCTTGGACTTATTCACGCAATGTTATTTTCTTGATCCTTTTTTATTAGACCATTCTTCTTATTACAGCTTTAGAACTAGGTATGCCATAATGAAAACAGCTAATTTTAATGGTAGATCTGTTCAAATTGTTGTGGGTTATCATAATCTTGACGAATTAACTGAAAAATTAAAAGCTTTTTCTTATAGAGTTTTAAAAGATGATTGCTTAGATCTTCCTTCTAAGACTTTTATGAAACGAATTATACAACTTACACCAGAACAGAAACGTGTGTATCAACAAATGAAACAAACAGCGTTAGCAGAACTTAATGGTAAAATGGTAACGACTGCAACAGTACTAGTACAACTTATGCGACTACATCAAATAACTTGTGGTCATTTTAAATCTGATGATGGTACTACACAAAAAATTAAAAATAATCGTATAGAAGAACTTATGGAAGTACTAGAAGAAGTACACGGTAAGGTTGTAATTTGGGCACAATATAGGTACGACATAGAAACAATTGTAGAACATATAGAAAAACGCTTTGGGGATAACTCTGTTGTTACTTATTATGGAGATACAACTGAAGAAGAAAGAAGAAAAGCTATTAAAGCAATCCAAAGTCCAGATAGTAAAATTAGATTTCTTGTGGGTACAACTCAAACGGGTGGGTATGGAATTACTTTAACTGGTGCTTCTACTATGATTTATTATTCAAATGGTTACGACTTAGAAAAACGTCAACAATCTGAAGCTAGAATAGATAGAATAGGCCAAAAACATCCAATGACTTA
>CAYRAD010000101.1:3512-6440 GCA_964422135.1 uncultured Vicingus sp. | reverse complement strand
TTTAACACCCCGCGCATAGACCCATAAAATGTAGGATATACGCGCGACGCGTTGTGATTTTCAAAAACAACTATTTTACAGTTATTTTTTTCGGTTTTTTATCTTCTGGTGGATCATAAACGAGTTCCACTTTCAACATTCCGTCTTCAAGCTTAGCTCCTTTGCATTCAACATATTCAGACAGCTGTAGTCTTTTTATAAATGCTCTTTGAGCTACACCTTTATGGATGTAGTTGTCGGCACTACTTGAAATTTTACCTTTAATAGATAAGACTCCATCGTTTACAGAAATATCTAGATCAGATTTTTTCCAACCTGCTAAAGCCATTTCTAAAATGTAATGTTCATCGTCTACCTTTTTAATATTATAAAAAGGATAGGCACTATTGTACTCTTCCATTTCGAAGAATTTTGAGAAGACATCTTCAAAACCGATAGTTTTATTTAGGAATTTATTGATATTTATTAGATCATGCATCTTAACCTCCTTTGTTAGACAGTTAATAAATGGGCCCCTAAAGCACCCTTAATCTATATATAGTTTATTTTGAATAAATTACAAGTGTTTATGCACAAACTTTTGCGTGCATTATATATAGCACAATGATTGACGTAATAATTGCTGCTCTATATCCATGTAAAATAATTTTTGAAGAGTCTAGTCTTCCGTGTTTGTCTTCAAATAATTTTTTAATTTCTATCATGACGTTCCTAATAAAGTTAAAATTATAGCTCCTAGTCCTCCCAAAAGCCAGTATAAAAAGCGATCCATCTTACCATGTAATTTGTCGATGTCTTCGTGCATATGTTTTAAATGATTTTGTTTTATGTTGAACACTTCTCTCTTGAGACCTTTAATGTGTCCATATAAAGCGATGATATGTTCGTTAGCTGTTTTAGGTTCTTTAGCCATTATGCCATTCCTCTTTGTCTGAGTCTTATAGCTTTTTCTTCATTAGAAAGTAAAGCCGTTTCAGTAGCTGTTAATCCTGTTGCACCAGCTTGTTGTGGTGCTTGAGCTATAGTTTGTTGATTGACTCCTGGTGTTGAAGGTAAAGGTGTCTGGCTTCTTTGTCCAGTTGGATCACCCGGTAAAATAAATTGTTTAATTTTAGGAACTACTTTTTGTAAGAAAGTTTTTTCCTTTTTAATTTTTCCTCTTTCATCATAAACAAGATTACCTTTATCATTAGTTACAGCTCCTTCTAATTCTGGTTTATAACCGCCTTCCCATTTTTTTGTTCCTTTGTTATATGTTTCTGGAAAAAATTCTTTTCCTCGCCAATTCATTTTTACTTCTTCTAATTCTAACTGAGGAAATAAAAATTCTTGGTTAACATCGTAATAATAGTTTTTACTTTTTTCGGTTTTATCTTCTGCAACTCTTTCTATTTTTTCAACTTTAGTTTTAAACCTAGGTTTAGAATAATTAATTGGATCAAAGTAACCATTTATTATTCTATTAGCTCTTGTTTTATTCATTCCTTTTTTAACTAAAATTCTTTGAATTGTTGCATCATCTAAGTCTAACATCTTCATGTCTTGAATCTTTATATAAAAATCTCTTTGAATTTTAAATGCTTCTTCTTGCATTTGATTAAATTCATCAACCATTTTAGAAGGTGGATTATCAATGTATCCCTTAGCTGTATAAAATTTTTCTGTTTCGTCAGTTGCTCTTAAAAGTCTATTAGTTTCTGAAGTTAACCATCCTAAATCATTTTTAACATCTATTCTTATAACTCTAGTTCCTGTAAAGAGAGCTCTAAGTTCATCACCAAGTCTCATAAGTTTACCTGCACCAGAAACATCTCCTCGAATTGCACCTTTTAATTTTCGTCCACTTGAAATAAGACCAGGTTCAGCTCCTCTAACTATGTGCCAAAAAGATTTCATAAATTTATCTTCAAGGTTATCGCTTGGAGAATAAACATTTGCTCCGTCTGCTGTTTTACCTCCTCGACCACCAGAAAGAAAATCTCCTCCAACAACATCAGCTATTCTTTCATAACCAATAGCTGGAGAAAGAAAAGGTGACATGAGTTCCATGAAAGGTCCATCCGCAGCAAACATTAAAGATAAAACATAATCATCAATTTGGTCAGGCGCAATGTTTCTTTTGTGTGCCATTGATATAGCTGCTTGTATCGGTCTTTCCAATACATCGTAAGGACTAAAGTATGAAAAATTAATTGCTGCAGACTCTCCATTTTTCCATGGCTCAATTCCAATTAAATTAGAGTTTTGATCCCATGGAGCTGCAGCAGAACGTTTGTATGCTTCCCATTGCTCTGTTGAATTACCTGTTACAAAATTAGAAATAGCATGAGCTACGGTTCCTATACCTTTAATAGCCATGTATCCTCCAATCAGTTGTCTATAACCCATTTCACGAAGAGCAGGACTGTTTGAAAAAATATGTTTTAATGACATTGCAGTAGAAAGAGCTCCTGTTCTTAACATTTCTGCAGGAAAAGAAACAAAGTTACCAAAAAGAGGAATGTTTCTTAAGCCTTGTATTGCAGGGGGAACTTTACTATAGGTTGGATAAGTGTTTCTTAACATAAAAGCAGCTGCTTCATCTAAAGCAGCATCAAAGCTTTTAGTTTCTCCTGAAAAAATATTTTTTCTAGCAAAGGTACGATTATGAAGTTTAAAAAAATCTGCTACATCATCAACACTTTTAAACGCTCTTGATAAATCTGATTTAAAAAATTCATATCCATAACCTTTCCAAAGATTGTCGCCTCCTGCATATAGTCTTGTAGCTTTTTCAGTAGGAGCACTTTTACTTAACATTGTAAAAAGATCATCTTCTGTTCTAACAACTCCTTCTTTTATATTTTTCATTACTGCTCTTAATTCTTGAGCAACAATGTTTTCATCATAAACTCCAAGACGAACTAATTTTTCTACATATTTTGAAAA
>CAYRAD010000101.1:0-3412 GCA_964422135.1 uncultured Vicingus sp. | reverse complement strand
CAATGTTTTCATCATAAACTCCAAGACGAACTAATTTTTCTACATATTTTGAAAATTCAACTTCATCAATAGGCTGACCTTTACCTGCTTTAAAAACATCTTTAACCATCATTCTAAGAGAATCAGCTGCACTTGCATTTCTACCTACATGTCCATTCCATAAAGCAAAGAAAGAAGCAGAAGTCACGTTACGAACTTGTGTTTGTGGAGAATAAACTGTTTTACCGGCTTGTACTGCAACTTTAAATTGAAGAAGCTGTCTTATAACAGGAACGGTTGCTAAAACATCTAATGGAGCTCTTGTATCAGTTAAAATTTTCTTTAATTCAGGAGAAGTCCATAGTCCTTGAAGATCGCTTTTCATCGATCCCATACCTGGAATTTTATTTAATTGTTCAGGGGTTTTAAATTTTGTAAGAGCTTGTTGAGGATTTTTAAATAACCAACCATTTTCTAATCCAATTTTAGCTATCATATCGGAACCTTTTTTCTTAGCCGTTGCAGCAATGGCATTGGATGTGGTCATTAATACTTGAGATCTAAGATCTTTTTCTTGTCCTAATAAATTTCTAATAGCCGCAGGTAATTCTTGCCCTGTTTTTAAAAATTTAAATTTCTCCTTACCAAGCATTGTTTTATCCGTTCCTATTTTTCTAAGTACGTCAATAGGATTAGCTCCGCCTGTTTTCCCTGTTTCTAAAATATTGTCTATGACATCATCTGCGTATTTTTCATTAGCAATTTTTGTTGAGAATTGTTTACCATGACTGTTTTTAGCTGCTTCCAACATTGTTCTATTTTTTCTAACAACGTTTTGAAGTATCCAGTCTCTTGCTGCTAGTCTCACGCCTTTATCAGGTGTGTATTTTGGATTCGTGAACGTTGCAAAAGATCTTACAAAATAATCACCAAGTCTCCCATTTAAAGCTTGTTTTAAATCTCTAAGAACAGGTTCTTTAGTGCCTTTAGGAAGTGTCTTACCAAATTCAGTTAGTGTTTTAGCAATATCTTTTTTTAATTCATAAACCAAAGGTCTAAGTTCAGGTTCAAGTCCAGATAATTTTTTAGCTCCTTGAAGATAAGCAACAGCATCATCCATTAACATTTTTTCATAAGGTCTTGATGTGTTACCGGTATTGTATCTTTTCTCATGTTCTTTAGCTATTCTGTAAGCACGTTTTTCAACACCTTCTAAAAGTTTATCTATTTTTCTAGCCCTTGATTTAATAAATAAAGAAACTGTTTCAGAAACCCCTTCAATTTGTTGAGGCATTTTTCCATAGGATCTTGCCCATGATAATATGTTATCAATTCTTTTTAGGTTTCTTTCGCCAAGTTTAGGACTTGTAACAGATAATAATCTCCAGTCTTTATAAGCAGGGAGTTGACTTTTTGCCATTTTACTTGTGATTGGAGAAAGTAATTTTTTTATTTTATACTTTGAAGCACCTGCTAATTTTTGTGCAACTTGAGATTGTATAATAGGAGTTGTTCCTTTAGTTAATAAATAACTAGCGCCTCTCATACCAGCACCTAACCCTCTAAATCCTGTTCTAACAATAGGTTCACCTACAGGTCTTCCTGCAATCTTGTAAGCTTGTTGTAGTGTTTTTCCAGCTAATGGAAATAATCCTCCTACTATAAGTCCTTCTTTTCCATGACGAATTTTATTTCTAAAAATAGCTGCTGCTTTTTTTCTTCCAGATAATCTAGAAGTATCTTCAGGTTCAGTCCATAACCCTCTGTCATCACTTGGAGTAGCTGTAGCAAAAGTTCCTGCTCCAACAAGGCCTTGTTCTATCATTCGTTTAGAAACTTTTGTGGTTCCAGCGGTTAGTCTTGGAGCAAGACGATGGGCAAGTTTAGATGCTTTACTATTGCTCATCTTTGACATTACTTTAATTAATGGCCCCATTTTACTTAGTCTATGTGCAAGTTTAGCCCAACCAAATCCAGGTATACCATACTGAACAACTAGCGAAGAAAGATCTCCTCTCCAAGTTTCAGGTTCTTCTGGTTTCCATTTTTCAGATTTTTTACGAAAGTCTTCTGCAAAATTAGTGTTAGCTAAATAATCTGTTCCAGCAAATAAAAGTTCACCTATACTTACATTGAGGTTAAATTTCCCTGTTTCGAGTCCTTTTGCAATATCAGCAAAGCCATCAATGTAATCTCTTTCGCTAATTCTTTTACTAAATTTTTTAGATATACTTTCTACTGGATGTTCTTTACCTAAAAGTTTGTAAACACTTTTTTCTATTGGCACTCTTGGATCAATGGCTCGACTTAAAAGAAACAAACCTTCATTGTCAGTTAAAAAGTTCCACTGAACAGGTTTTTTCTGTCTTGTGTCATAGCCTTCCAAGGCTTTGATCATTGATTTTTTAAATTCTTTTAGACTATCAATAGGTTCTTTTTGTTTACGTCTTTCGTAAACATTAAATGGACCTTCAGTACTTAGGTAGGTTAATTCCTTCGATGCCATTTTAGGCCTCCGATGGTAAGGCTAGTTCGACACTATATTTTTTATTAAAATTTGCTACGTCTTCTTCTGTTTGAATCATTGCAAAATCTTCCATAGCTTCAGCACTACTAACTAATAATCTTACAATTTCATCATTAATTTCTGTTGGAAGTCTTCTTCTTAATTCGTCATAGGTTACGCCTGTTAATTCTTCTGGCATTGTTTCAGCTTGTTCCATTTGAGGTTGCACTGACATACCTTGTTGGTAACCAACTCTGCCACCTTCGTTAAGACCTGAAAGCGTTCTTCTTACATTTTCAATAGCGTCCATTACCACTTCAATATCTGATGGTTTAGATCCTTCTGGATATTTTCTCTGATATGATTCATCTTCAGCTGCTTTTTGTATGTCTTCTTGAATTAATCGTTTTGCTTCTTGTTGTATTGCCATTGCACCAGAGTCTGATTTAGCCCATGCTTCTGTAAGTGGATCTAACTGTACAAGTCTTCCTAATTGTTTTTTTGCTGATCCTAATTCAAGTGTTTCCTCTTCTGTAATAGTACCTGTTTTTTGTTTTTTAGTAAGTTCATCTATTTTTCGATCAAGAATCGGAATCTGTTCAAATTTCCATTGTTCTAACCAACCTTTGCCTTCTTTAGCTGCTCTTTTAATATCAGCTTGCGCACCAATTAAAGTTTTAAACATATCAGCTTCGCTCACGTATCTTGCAGCTTCTGATTCTGCTTTACTTTTAGCATATCTTTGGAAAGGTTCTTTAGCTGCTCCTGCTGCCGTTGAGAAAATACTTCCTGATGGCGGAGCACTTGCTAAATTTAAACCAAATTCTATTAAAGCATCAGCTGGAGTACGTCCTCTTGGTCTATAAGCCATACCCTGTGCTACTTCTCTTATTTGAGGAATTGTTAACCCAGCTAAATCATCTAATT
>CAYRAD010000100.1:0-7705 GCA_964422135.1 uncultured Vicingus sp. | reverse complement strand
TTAACATTAAAAAAGAAATTGATAAGGTCAGCTTGTTCAATTATATTCAGTTTAACTATATACCTACTAATAACTCAATAATAAAGGGAGTAAAAAAATTAAAACCCGGCCATTTTATTTTTATCAACAACATTAAAAAAATTAATAAAGATTTAGACGAGCAACTATATTATGAAATACCTTACAATAAGGAAACAATTATTCAAACCAGTGCTTTCAATTATGACAAAGCAAGGGAAATGATAAAGAATTTACTGGAAGATTCTGTTCAAAAAAGATTGATTGCTGATGTACCAGTAGGAACTTTTTTAAGTGGTGGAATGGATTCTTCAATCATCAGTTTACTAGCAAAAAAACACAAACCTGATTTACAAACATTTTCGATTGGGTATAAAGATGAACCTTTTTTTGATGAAACTAATTATGCGAATATCGTTGCTAAGAAAATAGGAAGTAATCATCATGTTTTTTCGCTTTCTAATGATGATTTGTATGGAAATCTATATGATATTTTGGAATATATAGATGAACCATTTGCCGACTCATCGGCTATTGCTGTTTATCTTTTAAGTAAATACACTAAAAAGCATGTCACTGTTGCATTATCGGGCGATGGGGCTGATGAGATGTTTTCGGGTTACAACAAACACATGGCAGAGTACAATTCCAGAAATCCGGGAATCATGGAAGCTGTGATAAAGATGGGATATCCTATATGGAAAACGTTACCAAAATCAAGAAATTCAAAGCTTACGAATATCAATAGGCAACTCTACAAATTTAGTTTGGGAGCAAAGCTTTCTCATAAAGCAAGGTACTGGAAATGGGCATCTATAATTGATGAAGAAAAAGCGAACTATTTATTGAAAGAAGAATTGGTTTTTAATCCGCAAAGGCTTAGTGATACAGCTTTTGAATACAAAAAGAGGAAAGATGAGTTGATGCAGAATATTCGAAAGGATGGTGATATGAATGATGTGCTTTATACGGATATGAAGATGGTTTTAACTAACGACATGTTGCGAAAAGTTGATATGATGAGTATGGCTAATAGTCTGGAAGTAAGAACTCCTTTTTTAGACCATCGATTGGTCAATTTTGTTTTTTCTTTACCTACCGCATTTAAAATAAATTCGCAAATGAAGAAAAAAATTCTTCAGGATACTTTTAGAAATGAATTGCCTGAGGATATTTATAACCGACCTAAGCATGGATTTGAAGTTCCATTAATGGGGTGGTTTAAAAATGAGTTACGATCAACAATCGAAGATGATTTGTTAAGTGATAATTTTATTGAGGAACAGGGTATATTTAATGTTGCAGCAATCAGGGAATTAAAAGAACAGCTATTTTCTAATAATCCGGAAGATGCGCAGACAACCATTTGGGCATTAATCGTGTTTAATTCCTGGTGGAAAAAATATATGAATTAGTTAATATGATAATTTAATAATGAGATAGTTTTTAATCACTTAAGAATGGAATAGAGTGGGTGAAAAATAACATGGAAAAAAAAATAAAAATATTAAGAATTATTAACCGATTTAATTTAGGTGGGCCAACCTATAATGCTGCATATCTAACTAAATATTTGGAACCCGAATTTGAAACCTTATTGGTTGGAGGTATTAAATATGAGGAAGAAGAAAGCTCCGAATTTATTTTAGAAAAATTGGGAATTGAACCTGCCATCATTCCTGAAATGCAACGAAGTATTAGTCTGAAAGATGATAAAATTGCATATCAAAAAATAAAAAAAATAATTAAAGATTTTAACCCAGATATTGTTCATACTCATGCTTCAAAAGCAGGGGCATTGGGTCGTTTGGCAGCATCAAAATGCAATGTACCTGTAATAGTTCATACTTTTCACGGACATGTTTTCCATTCTTATTTTGGTAGAGTAAAAACAATTTTTTATAAAAATATTGAACGTTATCTATCCCAAAAATCAAATAAGATAATTGCAATTAGTGAGATTCAAAAAGAAGAGCTTACCCGAGTTCATAAAATATGTAAAGCAGATAAAATTACTGTTATTCCTTTGGGGTTTGATCTAGATCGGTTTCAGGAGAATAGAGAAGAAAAACGCAAATCATTTAGAGAGAAATATTTAATAGATGATGATGAAATAGCAATAGGTATAGTAGGTAGGCTTGTTCCTATTAAGAATCATCCAATGTTTATTAATGTGATTAAGAAAGTAAAGAGTAGAACCTCAAAAAAAATAAGAGCATTTATCATTGGTGATGGAGAAGAAAAAAATCAACTTATTAGCCTTTTAAAACGTATTGAATTAGATTATGTGGATTGGAATAAGAATAATTTGAGGGCAACGGTAACTTTTACTTCATGGATTAAAGATATAGATTGGGCAAATGCAGGATTAGATATTATTGCTCTTACTTCGTTAAATGAAGGTACCCCTGTGAGTTTAATTGAAGCACAGGCAGCAGATAAACCAATAGTTACGACAAATGTCGGTGGCGTTGAAAATATAGTACTGAGAGATGAAACAGCTTTTATTGTTGAATCTAATGAGATTAAGGAATTTGAAAATAAATTACTATTATTAATCAATGATGATATTTTAAGGAAAAGAATGGGAGAAAAAGGCTGGGAATTTGTGAAAAAGGAATTTCATTACTCTCGTTTGGTTAGTGATATGAAAAATTTATATAATTCATTACTAAACAATAATTAAAAAGTATGTGATTTTCATATAGTTTTTAATAGATTTGTTAAATTCTAAAAGAAACAGAATGATGAAATTGAATAGATTCAGGAATATATTAATGTTTATAACATTGTTTTCATTATTTGCCTGCAATTATAACTCGAATGTTATGATGAAAACAAATAAAGATTATAAATTTCATGATCCGCCAACGGAAACTTCTGCTGAATATATTATAACACCAAGTGATATTATTGAATTTAAATTATACACTAACGATGGAAGTGTACTGATTGATTTTACTGCCGTCAAGGAAGAACAATCAAGAGTGTCGAATAATGATAATTCAAAGTATTTAATTGAATTTGATGGTTATGCCAAATTACCTATTATAGGAAGGATTGAATTGGTTGGGAAAACGGTAAAGGAGGTTGAAAATTTATTAGAAGAAAAGTATTCTAAATATTACATCAAACCTTTTGTTATTGTTAGAGTGGTTAATAAAAGAGTTACTGTTTTTCCTGGAGGAAGTGGTCAGGCAAAAGTTGTTCCTTTGACGAATAATAATATGAGATTGATTGAAGCTTTAGGAGCTGTTGGTGGATTGACAAAATTGGCCAAAGCAAATAAAATTAAACTGATTAGAGGGAATTTAAAGAACCCTCAGGTTTTCTTGTTTGATTTCACAACCATTGAAGGGTTGCAACAATCTGATTTTGTTTTACAAGCTAATGATATTATTTATGTTGAACCTCGTTCGGATTATTTTCAAGAACTTATTAGAGATATTGCCCCTGTGCTTAGTTTAATTACAAGTACAATTACATTGATTGTTGTGATTAACAATCTAAATAATAAATAATTATTATATAATTTAATTCTATTTGATTTATTTTTAACTAGATGAATACTGAAAAATCAATAGATAATAATATAGAAAATAGAAAAAGTAGAAAACATTCTACTTTCAATACGGAATCTGATCCTATTTTATTCCTACATCTATTACGTAAAAATCTGATGTGGTTTGGAATTATTATTTTACTTTGTTTAATAGCGGTTTTTATATATCTAAGATACACAGTTCCAATTTATGAATCCAAATTGACATTTCAAGTTGGAACATTGAATACAGCTAATCAGGTTTTAGATGTAAATAATTTTCAGGAAAATAATGACTTAGCAAAAGATGTTGAAATACTGAAGTCAAAGCTATTGTTTAAAAGAGCTTTAGAAAAAGTACAAGTTGATGTGACATACCATAATAAAGGTAAAATATTAACTAATGAATTGTATAAATCAACACCAATAAAAGTTGAATATACAATAAAAGATTCTTCTGTTATTGGGGTGCCATTTTATGTGAATTTTATTGATAAAAATTCCTTTCAACTATTAGAAGATAATAAATTGTTAGGAACTTTTAAAAATAACGTATTAATACATCACCCTAAAGTAGATCTTAAAATCAAACTGCTTGTAGAAAAATTAGCTCTTGATGAATTTGAGAATTTTCAGAATTCTGGGCTATTTTTTAGGATTAATAACATTGAGAGTTTAACAAATACTTATATTAATAGACTTTCAGTTTTCCCTCTTAATAGTTCTGCAAAAACAATAAACATTGCTTTCCAGGATAATAATTCACTTAAAGCTACAGATATTGTAACTGCTGTCGCAAATGAATATATAAAATATGATATTGAAGAACGTAGTAAAAGTTCTAAAAAAGTATTGGAATTTATTAATAATCAGTTAGATAAATATTATAATAAACTAAAGATTTCAGAAAATAAAATTGAAGATTTTCAAAAAGATAATAATTACAAGGGATTAGAATTATCATCTACTTACTTTGAAAGAACAAATAAAATTGAGGATGATTTAATAGACTTAGATTTAAAGACAAGTGTGTTAATTGAAATTAAAAAATCAATAACAAAAGAACTTAAGAACAGTAATGTATATAATTTATTACCCATTTTAGCTGGGACAGAATATGAAGGGGATATTTCTGATATGATAGACAAGTTAAAAGAGTTATTAGTTAAGAAAGAAAACATGCGATATGAAGTTACTGGAGATAGTGAAGCATTGAAAGCTTTAGATTATAAAATTGATGTTCAGAAAAAATTATTATATGATAGTATATCCATCTTAATAGAAAAATTTAAAACTCAAAAAAAAGAACTAATTAAAAAAATTGACGAGATCGATAAGAAATTTCTCAATGCTCCTGCACAAGAATTAGAATATGCAAGGTTGGAAAGAGTGCTTTCGATAGATGAAAAATTCTTTACCTTGTTAATGGATAAACGAACCGAATATTCAATTTCTGAAGCAGGTTTTGTTCCTCAACACAAAATACTAGATGAAGCTCTTGTTCCTAATATCCCGGTGTATCCTAAAAAAGAAATTTTTTACATTTTGGCACTTGTAATAGGTATTGTTCTTAGTTTAATTATGTTGATAATTAAATATGTACTTAAGAATACAATATCATCAATAGATGAAATTATACGTCAATCTTATGCTTCGATTGGTATTTTAGGAATAATTCCAAAATATAAATATGATATACCTGTATCACAATTGGTTGTTGATAAAAATCCAAAATCAGTTATAGCTGAATCATTTCGTGCAATTCGGTCTAATTTACAATTTATATCTGAAGGTAAAGATAAAAAACTAGTCGCCATTACTTCAACTGTTTCTGGAGAGGGAAAAACATTTTGTGCAATTAATATTGCTGGTATTATTGCCTATTCAGGAAAAAAAGTAATAATACTGGATTTAGATATGCGTAAACCAAAAATTCATTTGGGTTTTGGTGTTGAAAATATTGTAGGAATGAGTACTTTACTTATTGGTAAGAATAATTTTCAGGAATGTATTCATCACAGTGATTTTAATAACCTGGATTTTATTACTTCTGGACCAGTACCTCCGAACCCTTCAGAATTAATTATTAATGGAAAATTGGATCAAATTGTAGAGAATTTAAAAAAGATTTATGATTACGTAATAATAGATAACCCACCTATAGGTTTGGTATCAGATGCAATGGAAATGTTAAAAAAAGCTGATTTTCCAATATATGTTTTTAAAAATGAATACTCGAAAAAGAATTTTGTTCATAATTTGGATAGATTAGTCCTTGATAATGGTATAACCAAATTATCTGTGGTATTAAATGCTGTAGAAATGGGTAAAGGATCTTATGGAAGTGGATATGGTTACGGGTATAGTTATGGTTATGGGTATGGAGGTGGCTACGGTTATGGCTATGGGCAAGGTTATTATGATATTAATGATGTAACTTCTCAGAAAAAAGGAAAGTTTAAAAAAATATTTTCTCGTAAAAAATGATAATTACAAGAACACCAATACAAGGACTTTTAGTGATAGAACCTGATGTATTTGAAGATGAGAGAGGGTATTTTTACGAATCATACAATAGAGTTGTATTTGAAAAAGAGGGAATTAAAGATCAATTTGTTCAAGACAATCAATCTTTATCTCAAAAAAATGTATTGAGAGGTTTACATTTTCAAAACCCACCTTTTGCTCAAGCTAAATTAATTGCTGTAATAAAAGGAAAAGTAATGGATGTTGCTGTTGATATTAGAAAAGAATCCAAAACATATGGTAAATATTTTCAGGTCGAATTGTCTGAATTTAATAAGAAGATGTTTTACATTCCTGAAGGATTTGCACATGGTTTTTTAACTTTAGAAGATGATACCATTTTTACTTATAAGTGCTCAAATATATATAATAAAGAATCGGAAAATGCAATTAGTTGGAATGATGAATTATTAAATATAAATTGGGGAATAAATATGCCAATATTATCAAAAAAGGATAAACAAGCACAGGATTTTAAGAATTTTATTAGCCCATTTTAATGCAATTTTTCTCAATAAAACATATTCTGTTTTTTTTAGGTGCTTTGTTTTTTTCATACTTAGTCAATAGTATTTTACTGAGATTTGTTAAAACTCTTGGAATAAGAAATGAAAAAGAAACTGTTATAAGATGGAGCGATCAGGATAAACCTGCACTGGGGGGCTTAAGTTTTTATATTATCTTTTTATTATCAATAACCTTACATTCATTTATTTTTTCTTATTCTGGCAGTACAATTGATTTTAAATTTACCGGAATAATAGGAGCTACTTCATTAGGATTTCTAATGGGATTATCTGATGATGCCTATAATACCCGTCCGGTACTAAAATTTCTAACTCAAATATTGTGTGCTATTATTCTCATTTATTCAAAAACTTATATTCAAATTTTTGATAATAATATTTTTAATTATCTCTTAACTGTTATTTGGGTAGTTGGATTAATGAATTCTATTAATATGCTAGATAATATGGACGGAATAACAACTATTGTATCAATAATAATAAGTTTTACAATCTTAGCTATTATGCTAATTAATCACGAGAACAATAGTGTTGGGATGACCATTATTATAGGTCTTTTAGCATCCTTATTAGGATTCTTATATTTTAATTGGAATCCTTCTAAAATGTATATGGGTGATACAGGTAGTCAGTATTTGGGAGTCCTTTTAGCAGCTTTGAGTATAAATTATTTATGGAATTCGGTTACAACTGAGGAATATTCTGTTTCCAGACAATTTTTAATTCCTTTAATATCTTTTATCATTCCAATAGTTGATACCACCACTGTTGTAATTAAAAGGATAAGTAAAGGGAATTCACCATTTATTGGAGGGAAAGATCATACAACTCATCATCTTTCTTATCTAGGGCTATCTGAAAAACAGGTTGCCATCGTTATTACATTGATATCACTTATATCTTCGATTATTGTGGTTTATGTAATTTCAAGTATTAAAATATGGACCCATATTTATACAGCTATTTTTATTACATATTTTTTATTGGTTTTTGGGATTTTGTTTTCGATAGCGAAGAAGAATACTAATAATTGATATATTAATTGGCAATTGCAATATTTCCACTATAATGATTGATACGAAAGAAGAGGTAA
>CAYRAD010000099.1:0-7801 GCA_964422135.1 uncultured Vicingus sp. | reverse complement strand
AACACCTGTCTTTAATCCACTAAAGCTGTAGTTTAATCCGGAAACTTTAGGATGTACAAACTTAAATTGATTGGGATTTCCTTCTTTTGCTTTCGTATCTAAAATTGGTCCACCGGGATAAGGTAAATCCAACATTTTGGCAATTTTATCAAAAGCTTCTCCGGCAGCATCATCAATGGTTTCTCCTAATATTTCCATTGTAAAATAATCGGAAATTTTTACAATTTGTGTATGTCCACCACTAACAGTAAGACATAAAAATGGAAATTCAGGCTGATTTTTAGTTTTGTTTTGTTCTTTAATAAAATGGGCTAAAATATGTCCCTGCATGTGGTTAACCTCAATAAGTGGGATATTCATAGCTAAAGAAAAACCTTTGGCAAATGAACTGCCAACTAGTAAAGAACCCAATAAACCGGGTCCATTAGTAAATGCAATAGCAGAAATATCACTTTTATTGATTTTAGCTTGCTTTATGGCTTCTACAACAACAGGAACAATATTTTGCTGATGTGCCCTTGAAGCCAGTTCGGGAACTACTCCTCCATAAGCTTCATGAACAGATTGACCGGCAATTACGTTGGCAAGAATTTTGCCATCTCTAATGACTGCAGCAGAAGTATCATCACAAGATGACTCAATACCTAAAATAATTATGGAGGATTGCTGCATTAAGCTTATTTTTACAGGTTATACATTTAAGAAGCGAAATTATTAAAAAAAGAAAGAAAATAGGATTAGCTCTGCTATTGTTTCTAATTATAATTACCGGAATGGTTTCGTTCGCTACTTATAATTCTTCTTTTCAAACCTTTCTGGTTAAGCAGTATTTAAAATCATTGGCAAAACATTTAAATACCGAAATAACAGTAGGAGAGGTTAATGTTTCTTTTTTTAATACCGCTAAACTTAAGAATTTGTTTATCAGGGATTTGCATAAGGATACGCTTCTGTATGTGGATGAATTGGATGTTGATATTGATGAATTTTCTGTTAAAGACAAAAAAATAATATTGGATGATGTAGTCTTAAGCGATTGTTATTTTAATCTTCAAAATTATAAAAATAAAAAAGGAAGTAATTTGACTTTTATTATTGATTATTTTTCTTCAAAGGATACTACTTCCAAAAGTGACTGGAAATTTGGTTTAAATAATTTAGAGTTAAATAAAGCAAGGTTCGATTATGACAACGAGAATTATAAAAAGGAAGATGCAGGAGTAGATTTTAAACATATCTCTTTAACTTATGCCGACCTTTCATTAAGCGAAATAAAATTTATAAATAAAGGCGTTGATTGCAAAATTGATCATTTAAAGTTTTTTGAACAAAGTGGTTTTCAAATGGACGAATTTAGTACTGAACTTAATTTAACGCCAACAGGAATTATTACACAGCGTCTTAAGTTTAAAACACCCTACTCAAATGTTGATGGTAATGTTACATTTTTAACCAATGATTATGCTGATTTGGCTAATTTTATTGAAAACGTTAACATCAAATCATTTTTCAACCCATCTAAAGTAGATTTTAAAGACATCTGTTATTTTGCCCCCACTCTTTATTGCTTAAATAAATCAATAACATTGGAAGGAGAAATAAAAGGAAAGATCAATAACCTAAAAGGGAGAAAATTGGCAATGTTAATTGATGATGGAACCCGTTTTAAAGGTAATGTAGATATTTCTGGATTGCCAGATCCTGAAGATATGTTCTTGTATGTTGATGTAAAGGAATTGATTACTACCAAAGAAAAAATAGAATCTATTCCAATGTATCCTTTTACCAATGAAACTTTTATTTCTTTACCTGACAATTTCAGAGAATTAGGAACCATTCGTTTTAAAGGTAATTTTACAGGGTTTTACCATGATTTTGTTACTTATGGAAACATCAAAACAAGCATAGGTAATTTAACAACTGATTTATCATTAAAACTTGAAAATGGAAAACCACATTATCAGGGGAAATTAAAGGCCGATCATTTTGATTTAGGTAAATTTCTTGGTATGCATAAAGAAATAGGTAGTATAACTATGAATGTTGATATTGAAGGGAATGGATTTTCAAAAGACGATATTAATGCAGCTTTAACGGGAAATATTAATCAGGTAGTTATAAAAGGATATGATTATAATAATGTTGATGTGAAAGTAAAATTTGATAATCAAATTTTCGAGGGGTATCTGGCTGTTAAAGATGAAAATATTTCTTTTGATTTTAATGGTGATATTGATTTTTCAAAAAAGATACCAGAATATCATTTTATCTCTAATATTGAAGATGCGAAGTTGGCTAATTTGAATTTGATTGAGAATAAGAATAATTTAAAGACAAGATTTTCAACTCAACTTACAGTCGATTTAATAGGAAATAATTCAGAAAATTTAGTAGGAAATGTGGCACTGCTCAATTCCCGTTTTGTTGACAAAATAGATTCAATTTTTATTGAAAATTTCAATATTACGTCTCAATTAGAGGAAAAGAATAGAAAAATAAATGTCCGTTCCAGTATTTTGGATGCAGATTTAGAAGGAGAGTATAATTTTAGAGATATCACTAGCTATATCAATAACTTTTTTGTTCGTTACATTCCTTCTCAGATAGATGATAAACATCAAATTGCAGATCTTTCAAATGATGTTGATTTTAATATTACTTTTCATAATACAGAATTAGTTTCAAAATTATTATTGGGAGGGATTGTTATAGATGATAATACAACATTAAGCGGAAAATATTTGTCTCAGAATCATCTTTTATCTGTCAATGGTAATTCTTCATTTATAGATGCAAAAGGAATTAAAATAAACGCTTTTAATTTTAAGATTGATGGAGAAGAAGACAAATTAAATCTAAATATTGATGCAGATAAATTATACCAAAACGACAGTTTATTTATTGATAATTTTAATATTGAAAGTGTTTTAGAAAAAGATTCTGTTTTAAGCATATTTAAATGGGGAAATAATAAACAATCTCATATTAGTGATGCAAAAATTTCTATTAGTACATTTTTTAATGGTTTTGATACAATTACCAGTAAGATATTAAACTCATACCTAACAGTATCTGATACACTTTGGACAATTAATTCTGATAATGTTATTCAAATTGATACTTCATCATTATCTTTAAAAGGGATAAAATTCTCATCTAAAACGCAAAGTATATTAATAGATGGAAAAATTTCTAACCGACCCGAAGACCAAATAGATATTTTATTAAAAAACTTTAATATAGTTACTATCAATAAACTTATTCCAAAGGATATAATAAACGTAGAAGGATTTATTGATGGTGTTGCCTCAATATCTAAAAAAAATAATGAATTATTATTTACTTCGGATCTCAATTTTGAGAAGCTTAGGATTAATGAACATTTGATTGGTAAGGGAAATGTTAAATCGATGTGGAATACCGTTCAACAATATCTAAAATTAGATGGTAAGTTTTATCGTGATTATGTTCCTACTATACAATTTGGAGGATATTATTATCCTAAAAGAGACGGAGAAAATTTAGATTTAAATGTTGTGCTGAACCAGACTGAGTTGAAAATGTTTGAAATTTATACAAAAGACTATGTCAATATTTCAAAAGGGAAAGCCAGTGCGGACATATCAATAAAGGGAACTTTTTCCGAACCTAAATTAACGGGTAAATTGCTCTTGAACGATACGAAGTTCACGGTGAAATATTTAAATACAACCTACAGTACTAATTTTTGTAGCATAAATATTGTGCCTGATATGATAAGTTTTGACAATGTGGAATTTTTAGATCAGGGTATGAATAAAGCAGTAGTCAACGGAACTATTTTTCACACTTGGTTTAAGGATTGGAGCATTGGTATTGGCGTAAATATTGAAGATAACTTTTTAGCGTTAAATACAACCGAAAAAGATAATCCATTGTACTATGGAAAAGCTTTTGTTAGCGGGATGGTAGATATTGGTTTATACAATAATCAGATGAGAGTTGATGTTGATGTTAAAACTGAAAAAAATACAACCCTAAACATTCCACTTTCGAATAGCGAAGAAATAGTGGAAAATAATTTTATTGAATTTGTAACCAAAGACTCTAATCAATTGAGTATTAATAGTAAAAAAGATGTCGATTTATCAAATATCGAAATGAATTTTGATTTAGATATTACAACTGATGCTCAAGTTAGATTGGTTTTTGATGACCAGATTGGTGATGTGATGAAATGTACAGGGAATGGTAACATAAATATGAATATAAGTAATGATGGGGATTTAAACATGTATGGAAATTATTATATAAAGGATGGAGATTATTTATTTACCTTACAAAATGTTATTAATAAACGTTTTGATCTGGAAGAGGGTGGTTCAATATCATGGAATGGTAGTCCGTATGATGCAGAACTTAATATTACAGCAGTTTATCGTTTAAGATCAAGATTGTATGATTTACTGGTAAATATAGATACAAATGACATGTATAAAAAAAGAATTCCGGTAGATCTAAAACTTAAAATGACTAATGCAATGATGAATCCGGAAATAGGATTTGATATTGATTTGCCAACAGTAGATGAGTCAACAAGAAGTAAAGTAAAAAGTGTTTTATATGTAAGTGATAAAGAAGCTAACATACAGGAGTTAAATAAACAGGTATTTTCCTTATTGGTGTTAAATAGATTTTTACCTCCTGCCGGTACAGAATCCAATTATTCAAGTGCAAATGTAGGCTCAACTACTTCAAGTGAATTGTTATCAAATCAATTGAGTAATTGGTTGTCGAAAATTAGTAACGACTTTGATATAGGGGTTAATTATAGACCTGGTGATGAACTTTCAAATCAGGAATTAGAATTGGCTTTATCCACTCAATTTTTTAATGATAGATTGATATTAGATGGGAATCTGGGATTATCTGACAGGCAGAATGTATCAGCAGAAGCACAAAATACCAATAATTTACTGGGAGATGTTTCGCTTGAATACAAAATAACAAAAGATGGTAAATTAAGAGTAAAAGCATTTAATAATTCAAATCAATTTTCATTAGAAAATACAAACAGCAATTATACGCAAGGAGTTGGTCTTTCCTATAAAGAAGAATACGATACAAATAAAGAATTCTGGCAAAAATTCTTTTCGTTATTCAAAGGTAAACCTAAAACCAAAAAGGAATAATACTAAAATTGACGAATATGTTATTTAATTACCGGTGTATATATATGATAAACGGTAATTAAAAAATCATGTTGAATAATTAATTTTGGGCAGTTACTTCAAAAGTATTTTGATACTTTTACTCATTTAAATAAAAAATAATGGTTAAACTAAAAATAGGTAGAGTATTATTAATCCTTTTTGTTTTCATTTTGGGAGTTAATGTTTATTCGCAAAAAGGGACTATTAGAGGGTTTGTTTATAATGATAAAACAGGCGAGGCTGAGATTGGTGCTACGGTGTTCTTAAAGGGAACAACCATGGGTGCTGCAACAGATGTTAATGGATTTTATTCTATTACTAAAATTCCTGCAGGATCATATACCTTAATGGTAACATCTTTGGGATTTGATACAATTCAAATGAAAACATCTGTTAAGGATAATGAGATAATATCTAAAAATTTATTCATTGTAGAAGCAGCAACAATGATGAAAACATTTGAAGTTTCTGCAGAAAAGCAAGAATCTAAAACACAGGTAAAAATGTCTGTGGCAAAAGTAACTCCAAAAGAAATAAAATCTATTCCGGCTGTTGGTGGAGACCCAGATTTAGCTCAATATTTACAGGTATTGCCCGGTGTAACATTTACAGGTGACCAAGGAGGACAATTATATATAAGGGGTGGCTCACCGGTACAAAACAAAGTGCTGTTAGATGGTATGGTTATCTATAATCCGTTTCATTCTATTGGTCTTTTTTCCGTTTTTGATACCGACATAATGCGAAATGCAGATGTTTATACCGGTGGTTTTAACGCTGAATACGGGGGAAGAATTTCATCAATAATGGATATTACTACTAGAGATGGAGATAAAAAAAGATTAAGAGGAAAAGTATCTACAAGTACGTTTAGCTCCAAATTATTATTAGAAGGACCTATTTCATCTTCAAAGGAAGGAAATGGAGGGGTTACTTTTGTATTGTCGGCAAAACACTCTTATTTGGAGCAATCTTCATCAATATACAAACCATATTTTAGTAAATTAACATCAGAAAACGCAAGGGGAGTGGACACATTAGGGTTGCCTTATGGTTTTACTGATATTTACGGGAAAATATCTTTAAATGGAGACAACGGAAATAAAGTGAGTTTTTTCGGTTTCAATTTTAGGGATAATGTAAACTATTCTGACATATCACAATTAAAATGGAATTCATTTGGAGGAGGGTCTAATTTTGTTCTTATACCAAGTACCTCAAAAACATTAATTGAAGGTGTTGCAGCAATTTCAAAATATAAAATTGAATTACTCTCAGAAGATAGCTTGCCACGTTCGAGTGAAATAAATGGTTTTAATGTGGGTATGGATTTCACTACTTTTTCGGGTGATAATCAGTTTAAATATGGATTTGAAATACTTGGCTTTAAAACCAACTATGAGTTTACCAATTCTATTGGTACAAAAATTATTCAGGAAGAAAATACTACTGAACTATCAGGTTTTATGATGTATCGGATAAATGCTGGTAAAATGGTTATAGAGCCAAGTTTAAGAGCTCAATATTACGCATCACTTCCAAACACATCTATTGAACCACGTTTAGGCTTAAAATATAATGTAACAAATTATTTTAGATTAAAGTTGGCCGGAGGTATGTACTCTCAGAACTTAATTAGTGCCAACTCAGATAGAGATATTGTTAATTTATTTTATGGGTTTTTATCGGGCCCAGACAATTTACAGGAAGAATTTACTCAACAGGATGGAACGGTAAAAGAAATTACACATAAACTTCAGAAAGCGGACCATGCAATATTTGGTTTTGAATTAGATTTGAGTAGGTCATTGAGTTTAAATGTTGAGGGTTATTATAAATTATTTACGCAATTAACGAATACCAACAGAAATCAGATATTTGATGAGAATGATCCTGCTGCTGCTAATAAACCGGATATAGAAAAAAAAGAATTTATTATTGAGACAGGAGATGCCTATGGTGCAGATTTTTCTTTAAAATATAATTCTACTCATTTAAATATTTGGACAATATATTCTTTTGGAAAAGTTTTGAGATGGGATGGAGTGCAGGAATATAATCCTATTTTTGATAGAAGACACAATGTTAATGTAGTACTAACTTATATTTTTGGTAAAGATTTAAATTGGGAGTTTAATACGCGATGGAATTTAGCATCCGGATTTCCATTTACTCAAACTTTAGGTAATTATGAAGGAATACCATTTTCATCGATTGATCAGTCATATACTACAACAAATGGTGAAATAAAATTAGAATTTGCTGATTTAAATAAAGGAAGATTGCCTTATTATCACAGGCTCGATGTTAATGTTAAGCGAAAATTTGTATTGGGTAAGAACTCTATTTTAGAAGCAAATATTGGAGCGACAAATGCTTATAATAGAAATAACTTATTTTTTGTTGACAGAATAACAGCAAAAAAGGTGTATCAACTACCATTGATGCCTAGTGTTGGATTGAATCTTACCTTTTAGCAATTTATTATATTAATAGTACTATTTATTAAAAATAAAATAATAAATTTGCAGCTTTCTAAAAAATTAAATTAAATATAATGTACGCAATAGTTGAAATAGCAGGGCAGCAATTTAAAGTTGAAAAAGACC